>NZ_JALKFY010000691.1:0-10459 GCF_023242985.1 Frankia sp. Mgl5
GGACTGGTACAACCACCGACGCCTACATGGTGAGATAGGCCACATCCCACCAGTCGAATACGAAGCTAACTACTACCCGACAGCCCAGAAACCCCAGGCCACAGTCACAACCTAGAGCCTCCAACCTTCCCGGGGCGGTTCATCCGCCGGGACACCGGTAGCGACACCGACGAGGGCTACCGCGCGCATGTCCAGGAACAGGCCAGCCTGACCGCGCAACTCGAAGAGACCGACCGGCTGCGCCGCGATCTGGTCGACACCGTCGCCCACGAGTTCCGCGCACCGCTCGCCGGCATCCGCGCCGTCCTGACCGACGCCCGCACCGGAGAGGCGTCCGGCGGCACGCTGGCCGGCCGGCTCGACACGGCGATCGACAGCACCCGTCAGCTTGAACGGCTCCTGGAGAGCATGGTCACCGCGACGACTGCCGGGCACACCGACATCAACGCCAGCGATCTCGCCGCGGCTCTCGCCGACGTCCAGACCGTGCTGCGCGCCACCCCCACGGGCCATGCGGTCGTCGTGGACGCCCCCACGCATCTGCCTGTCCGGATGGACGGCGCCACCCTGCGTCAACTTCTGGGTAGCCTCGTCGACACCGTCCTGCGTGCCACACCAGCTGAGGTCCCCGTCCATATCGGCGCCGGTCAGGTCGGCACCGACCTGATCGTTCTCCGGATCCGCACAGCCATCCACTTCTCCGACGACATTGAAACCAGCACGCTGGCAGCCCCCTCCGTGGCGGGAATCCGCTACGTCATCGAACAGGTCGTCTCCGCCCACGGCGGCCGGCTGCGCACCGATACCCGCTACAACGACGGAGTCTTCGACATCCTCGAGATCGAGCTCCCCGCCGCCGGCCTCCCCGCGGTCCCACCACCCGGCCCCACCGCAGCCCCTCACCGGCCCCGCGATCCAGCCGCAGCCCCCGCGACCGCGACGCCAGCCCGAATATGAGAGCACCGATCGTTCGCTGGAGATGGCGCAGCCGCCGATCATGCCGTCTGCGTGATGAGTCGTCCGCGTCACGTTGCCGAAGCATCTTCATGTGATGTGTTGTGCACGAATAGTAGCTTGTTGGTTCATTTGGGGTTCTTCGCCTTCGCGGCGATGCCCGGGTGCTCGCCGTACTCGTCCGTCTCCGGCTCGCCGGGCGTGGGGGCATCCGGCGAGGTCGCCGTTGGAGGATCGGGTGTTTCCATGACTGGCGACGGTGGCGTTCGGCGGCGCGCTTCTCGCCGCGGTTGTCCAGGGGTTCACGGCGGCGTTGGGCTGGTGGACGCTGCCGCTCGGGATCCTCGTCGTGCTGGCGGCTGTAGGGGCCTGCTCGCGGTGCGTGCTCGGTGATGGACCGGCCTCGGAACTGGAACGACGAACCGGCGTCATCGGTGCATCCTGGCGACTGCGGCTGGCGGCCGGTTCATCGGACTTTTTCCGGATGGTCCAGTGGGCGCGCCGGGTCGGTCCCGGCGCTTCCGGACCCCCGGGTGCGACGCGCTCTGTGGCGATCCGGTCACAGGCCGATGTTTCGTATTACGATATCGGATGTGGAGATCCACCGTTCGGCGCGTAAGCACAGTGTGGCCGATGCGGACATCATCCACGCTGCGGCGGGGTACCTGGTCGGCTACTCGCTGGACGATGAGAGCCCGTAGCGGGAGCTTCGGTTGGGTCCGGATCGGGCGGGCAACCTTCTGGAGATCGTTGTCCTGCTCCTTGACGACGGCACCGAGATGATCATCCACGCGATGCGTATGCGTCCGAAGTATCGGGGTCTCCTGCCGTGATGAGGAGGGGTGAGATGACGGGCGAGACAGGGAGTGTCCCCATGTCAGGTGAGGTGCCGGTTACTGACGAGCTCGTGGCGCGGCTTGCTGGGGAGGCCGAGGCCGGCTATGACGTGGAGGTTCTGCGGCGCCGGGGTGGGCGGCGGCCGATCGGGTCGGCGCCGGGCGAGGTCGTGCCGGTGCGGCTTGATCTGGAGCTGCGGGCGGTCCTGGCGAGCCGCGCGGCTGCTGACCACACAAATGCCAGCAAGGTGATCCGGCAGGCCCTCCGCGCCTGGCTCGACGTTGCCTGACAGTGTGAGACTCGTGGGGGAAAGGTCTGCGTTCCCATGCCGTGATCCTGTGTCCGCTCGTCCAGGAGATCCGGCAGTGCTGTGATGTGTGTGATTTTCGTCATGTTGGGTATCTCGGAATCGTGTCGATAGAGATCGTTTAGGTGCAACTCAATTGTGGGCCCGACGCTCCGCGATGACCTGTATTTATGCAGGTGAAGTACGGTGTTAGCCTTATATCTGCTTACAAGCGAGTGGTCGCAGGTTCGATCCCTGCCGCGCCCACGCGCTGGTTCCGCGTGCTTGTCGATCCTTTGGATCGCCTGCGGCACAGCCGCAATGTTAGCCGGGGGGCGACCCCCCGACGGGCGCCTGCGGCGCTTCTGGGGTCGGGAAAACTGGCCGTTTGGAACAACGTGCCCGGGGGCAGCCCTTGCGACCGGTTCCGGTAGATGGCGGGGTTTCAGCCGCGCAATTCGGCAGGGCGCACGGTAGAACATCCCTATGGCACTACCTCCTGGGGCGGCGTCCCCACCACAGGCTGCGTCCCTGCGAGGCCTCTCACGGCCCGCGTCCGACAGTCTCCGACAGGCTGTCGAGGTCTTCGGCGGACGGTTGAATACGGCCGACCCGGCGGCCTTGGCGGGTCTGTCCCCGTGCGAGGGGTGGACGGGTGCGGATGTCGTGGCGCATGTTGCCCGTAACCTCCTGGGGTTCTCGGAGGCTCTGCGAGGCGGTGACTACCGCGTCGCGGACACTCCGCCGGGCCTTGATCCACACCGAGAATGGGTTCTGGCTCGGGACCGAGCTCTGACCGACCTTGCCGCCTTCGAAGCGCGAGGGATTCCTGACATGCAGGTGCGGGTTGGACAGGAGACGCTCTCCGCTGAGTTCCTGCTGGTCGCACTCGTGCGGGACGTGACGATTCACGCCTGGGATCTTGCTCGCGCCGTCGGCGGAGACGATCAGCTACCGGATGATCTGGTGGAGGCCGTGCTCGCGGACATGCCCGCGATCACCGAGCAGATGCGAGCATCGGGGCGCTACGGTTACATCATCCCGATGCCGCAGGAAGCGGGGGCGCAGGAGCGCATGCTCGCCCTCGCCGGCCGGGCGGTGTGCTGACGCCGTCGGATATCCCGGCCCTACCGAATTGCATGATTGGATCTCCGCACTCCCGAGGCCGGTCACAACCATTCGCCCGGGGAGTGGCTCATCCGCGCGGTGGGCTGCTGCCGCGAGTCGCTTGATCGTTGTTCTTCGCGCACCACGCCCGACGTGCGCTTGGGCGGTGTCGTCCGGATTCGGGTGGGACGCCGGGCCGGTGGAACGCGACGCCTCGCGGCGAACGGCGCGCCAGGCCTGTGGTGCAGGTTCGTCTGTCTTGTCGCAGCCGCAGCCGCCCGAGAGCGGCGCGTTTCCGTAGGGGTGTGGCGCCTGCGTGGTCTCGGTGGTCGAGTCGATGACCATGTTTATTGCTTAGAGAAACTTCATATGTACTCTACGTCGCACACGGTCGAAGGGATCGATCGTGATGTAGACCTCGTGAAGGAAAATCATGGTCACGACTCACCCTTCAACCACCAGCCGCGGAAGTGGCGCCCGATCACGACTAGTCCGGGCTCTTGCCGTCGTCGGAGGGACGTCCGTTCTGATCGGTATGGCCGGGGTCGCGAGCGCCAGCGCGGCCACGCCCACGGTCTCACTGGGCACCGCTGCCAGCTACGCGGTGCTCGCCGGGAGCACGATCACGAACACCGGCGCCACCACTGTGAACGGCGATCTGGGGCTCAGTCCCGGTACCGCTGTGACCGGGTTCCCTCCCGGGCAGGTGACCGGGATCATTCATCAGGCCGACAGCGCGGTGGGGCAGGCAAAAGTCGACCTGGGCATCGCCTACGACGCCGCCGCGGCGACTCCGACCACCGCCACGATCCCTGTCGAACTCGGCGGGACAACCGTGACTCCCGGCGTGTATGCCTCCCCGGCGGGCACGTTCGGGATCACCGGCACGGTGACCCTCGACGCTGAAGGCGACCCGAACGCCGTGTTCATCTTCAAGGCCGCGTCCACCCTCATCACCGCGTCCGCGAGTCAGGTGAAACTGATCAACGGAGCCCAGGCGTCCCGCGTCTACTGGGTGGTCGGTAGTTCCGCGACGCTCGGCACGTACTCCATTCTCGGCGGGAACGTCCTGGCACTCACCTCGGTCACTGTCACCACCGGGGTGACCGTCGACGGGAGGATCCTGGCCCGCAACGGCGCGGTCACGCTCGATTCCGACATCATCACGCGTCCGGTCACTACCCAAGGGCCCGTCAGCACTACCACCAGCCTCGGTGTGTCACCGAACCCGGCACCGACGGGACAGCCCGTCACCATTACCGCCAGCGTGGCAGCCGGCGCCGGGACGGCCATTCCAACCGGGCTTGTCGCTTTCACCGACGGGTCCGCGCTCTTGAATGTCGTTTCCCTCGACAATGCCGGAGTCGCGAAGTTCACCACTTCGGCTCTGAGCGCCGGCCTCCACCAGATAAAAGCTATCTACATAGGGGTTTCCGGATTCACCGCCAGTGTCTCGCCTGACACTTATCAACTCATCGGATACTGATCATCCGATCTGCGTACGTCGCTGGCCTGGGGGCGATCCCTCCAGGTCGGTGACGACCGCTTCCGGGACGGCTTCGGGATTCTCATCGGTTCGACGCAGTCCGGACGGAAGCATCCGGGGTGCGCGGCAGAGGTCGGGAGCTCTGCCGCACCGGCGGCGGACTCGGTGCTCGTGGGCAATCGCCTCTTACATCCCCGGCGGGATGACGTTGACGGGTGATGATGTGAACCCGGCGTCCGAGGGCGCGCCTGTGTCGACCTCGGTCCTGTGGCGGAGTTGCCAGGCCCGGGTACCCAGGGGCAGCCGACCTTCAAGCCGAGACTCGACTGGGCTGGTACCGCAGAGCGACCGCCCCCGACCGGAACTCCTGGCGCTCCACGAGCTTCAGCTCGAGCCGCTCGTTCAGGCCGGCGAACAGCGTCGGCCCGTGGCCCGCCAGGACGGGCTGCACGACGAACTCGTACTCATCGATCAGTCCCAGATCCGCCAGGGCCAGCGGGAGGGTCACGCCTCCCACGAACAGGCCTCTGCCGGGCTCCTGTTTGAGCTGCTGAACGGCTTTCCCCAGGTCACCCCGCACGAGCTCCGCGTTCCAGTCGACCCGGTCCAGGGTGCCCGACACGACGTACTTCTTCGCCCCGTCGATCGTCCGGGCGAAGGGGACCATCCAGTCAGCCATCCAGTCGGGCCACGTTCCCGTCGCCGGCTGCCGCCACGCCGTCTCCATCATCTCGTAGGTCACCCGGCCGAGGAGAAGGGCATCGGCTCGTTCCAGGCTGGCGGCCCAGTAGCGATGCGACTCCTCGTCCGGGATCCCTACCCGGTGGTCGCAGCAGCCGTCGAGGGTGACGTTGATCGAGTATCGGAGCGGTCTCATGGGTTGCTCTCCCTTGCTGCGGTCGCGGGCACCTGACGGTCCGTGATCAGACCGGCGCCGCCGCCGGTTCTCATCGGTCCCCCGTTCGGATTTGCTGGGCGGGCGCGAGGCTCGCGCAGGATCCCGTCCAGGATCGTCTGCTGCAACGCTCGCCGTACCAGCCTGGTATGACCGCGATCACTTCCACTGCCTGTCGAGTCGGCGGGCCGGCGCTCACCCCGAGCGCTGCTCGGCTGACGTCTGGCCCGAGGCTGGCGTTGCCGGCGGGGCCTGGTCCCCGGCAGGGGCCTGAGCCGGCGTGGCACCAGTTGGCATGTCACCGGTCGGGGCGGCACCGGTCGGGCCCGCGCCGGTTGTCGGGGCCTGCTGGGGGACGGCGGCGAAGTCCTTGCCGCGGATCAGGGCGAGGGCCAGGGCGCCGCCGAGGATCGCCAGGATGCCGGCCGTGATGAACAGGTCGTTCAGCGCACCGGCGAAGCTGGCGTGGATCGCGTCGGTCAGCGCGGGCCGGGCCGCGGCCGGGGCGGCGCCGATCACCTGGCCCGCGCCGCCGCCGTGCACCGCGTCGGCGATCTGGTCCGTCTGCCCGGCCAGCGCCGGGACGCCCGCGAGCCGGTCATCGAGGCCATGCGCGAGCTGGGCGGTGAAGATCGAGCCGTAGGCGGCGGTGCCGACCGCGATGCCGACCTGGCGGAACGTGGTGTTCACCCCCGACGCCATGCCGGACCGGAACGGGTGCACGACGCCGACCGCCGTCGAGGCCAGTGGTGGGTTCACCAGACCCGACCCGGCGCCCGCGACGACGAGACCCGGAATGAGGTGCGTCCAGTCGGATCCGGCGTCCAGGCCGGCCATCAGCAGCAGCCCGGCACCGACGAGCATGAGGCCCGGGCCGATGAGCCAACGGACCGGCACGACCGTCGACAGCCGCCCGGCCGCGGCCGACACGACCATCGCCGTCGCGGAGAGGAGCAGCATCCGCAGGCCGGCCCCGAGCGCCGAGTAGCCCAGGTCGTTCTGCAGGTAAACCGTCAGGTAGAGCAGCATCGCGTACAGCGAGCCGTTCATCGCGAACGCGGCGACCGAGCCGCCGAGGAACGTCGGGATCCGCAGCAGCGACAGGTCGAACATCGGGTGAGCCACCCGCGTCTCGGCCACGGCGAACGCCACGAGGAGCACCGCCGCCAGGACGAGACAGATGATCACGCCGCCGTCGCCCCAGCCGTCCTCGCTGGCCCGGATCAGCCCGTATACGAGCGCGACCAGCCCCGAGGTCAGCGTCGCGAACCCGGCCCAGTCCGGCCGGTGGGCGTGCGGGGCGCGCGACTCGCCTACCTTCCGCAGCGCGATCGCGATCGCGGCGACACCGACCGGCAGGTTCACCCAGAAGATGCCCCGCCAGCTCACTCCGCTGGTGATCAGACCGCCGAGGATCGGGCCGAGCGCGGTCGACACGCCGGCGACCGCGCCCCACGCGCCGAACGCGACGCCGCGCTCCCGGCCGTGGAAGTTCATCGCGAGCAGCGCGAGCGACGTGGAGAACAGGATCGCTCCGCCGACACCCTGCAGCGCCCGGGATCCGATCAGCATCAGCGGCGTCTGCGCCGCCGCGCACAGGGCGGAGCCGGCGGTGAAGATCCCCAGGCCGATGAGGAACAGCAGCCGGCGGCCGTACCGGTCGGCGAGCGACCCGGAGGTCAGCAGCAGCGCCGCGAGTGTGAGCGCGTAGGCGTCGACGACCCACTGCACGTCGCTGAAGCTGGTGTTCAGCTCCTGCTGGATGTCGGGCAGCGCCACGACGACGATCGTGATGTCAAGCAGGAGCATGAACGTCGACGCCAGCACCGCGACCAGCGTCCACCATTTGCGTTCCATCGACCCTCACACGTCCCCTTCGGACCGGGCGCCGGCCCCGCGACCTGGGCGACCTCGCCCGCGGGACCGCCCCGCGACGCCGGTCTCCACTCTGCCGGCCGCCAGGAAACGAACCGCTGGATGTGGCACGCTGTGTAGATTTCCATCCGTGATGACGGCCGTCCTGCGGGAATCCGACACGACGCGGGCTCGACACGTGGTGACCGACCCAGACGACCTGCGGATCATCCGTGCACTGCAGCTCGCGCCGCGAGCGTCCTTCGCGCGGATCGCGGCCGTGCTGCGCCTGTCCGAACGGACGGTCGCCCGGCGCTACGGCGCCCTGCGCCGCGACGGGATCCTGCGGATCTTCGGCGTGCTGAACCCGGCCACGACGGGCGAGCATCCGTGGAGCGTCCGGGTGCACTGCCGTCCTGACAGCGCCGAGGCGCTGGCCGCGGCGCTGGCGCGGCGCGACGACATCGCGTGGGTGCTCCTGTCCGCGGGCGGATCCGAGGTGACGTTCGCGATCCGGTCGCTGTCGGCCGAGCAGCGCGACACCCTGCTCACCCGCCGGCTGCCCCGCGCGGCCCATGTCCTGGACGTCGAGGCCTCCGTCCTGCTGCACTACTTCGTCGGCCAGCACTCCGACGACTGGGGAGCGCTGGCCGGGTATCTGGACACCGACGAGACAGCCGCGCTGCGCGCTGCCGCCACCACGTGGTCCGCCGTCCCCGCGCCGCGGCCTGTGCCGTTGGAGCCGGCCGACGAGGCGATCGCCGCCGTACTGGCCCGCGACGGCCGCGCGAGCTACGCGGAGCTGGCCGCCGCGGCGGGGATGAGCGAGGGCCGGGTCACCCGCCGGCTCGGCGCGCTGCTGCAGAGCGGCGCGATGCACCTCGACATGGACCTGGCCATGACCGCGCTCGGCTACAGCGCGAAGGCCCACCTCTACATGGGAGTCAGCCCGGCACGGCTGCACGAGACCGGCCAGGCGCTCGCCGACCTGCCGGAGGTCGCGTTCGCCGCGGCCCGGTCCGGCCGGCACAACCTGGTGGCCTCCGTCGTCTGCCGCGACCTGGCCGATCTCTACGCCTTCACCACCCGCCGCGTCGGCCAGCTCGACGGCATCCAGACCCTGGAGATCTCGCCGGTCTTCCGCACGGTCAAGCAGTCCGGAGCCTGGACCGACGACGGCCGTCTGGTCGAACCGCCCCTCGCCCACCGCCCGCGCCGCCAGCCGGCCTGACCGACGAGCTCGTGGCGCGGCTTGCTGGCGAGGCCGAGGCCGGCTACGACGTGGAGGTTCTGCGGCGCCGGGTGGGCGGCGGCCGATCGGGTCGGCGCCGGGCGAGGTCGTGCCGGTGCGGCTTGATCCGGAGCTGCGTGCGGCCCTGGCGAGTCGGGCGGCTGCGGATCACACGAATGCCAGCGAGGTGATCCGGCAGGCCCTCCGTGCCTGGCTCGACGTCGCCTGACGGCGCGAAGACCCATCGACGGAGCACGCTGTTTTCGTCGGGTGAACCAGTGCGGACCGCTCGGGAGGTTCGACGGCGCCGTGATAGGCGTGATATCCATCATGTCGAGTTCTCGGCATCGCTTCGAAGGAGATCGTTTAGCAACAATGCAATTGTCGCCCTGCCGCTCGGCGGTAACCTGCGTTTATGCAGGTCGGGCGTACGTGTGCCCCGTGGCGCCTTACAGGCGAGTGGTTGTCGGGCGCTACAGCAGTTCGCCTCCTGGCTCGTAGGAGAAGGAGGACCTCGAACGGAACCCGATGGGCCGGATGCGAACGCCACACAGAGAACTCGCGATGGATTCGGTCACATAGCGGCGGATGTCTGCGAGCGGGTGCGGGTGAACTCCTGCGGGTCGAGGATCTCCCAGGCCGCCTGCCCGATCGCGAGGACACCGCGTGCCGGAAGCGGGACGTCACCAATCGTCGGGTTGTCCCGCAACCGAATCGGACGGCCGAGGTCTGCGCCGTCGACGGTGGCGGTCGCGTCGTCGATGAGGTACATCCGCTGTGGCATGAGGATGCCGGTGTGCCCGCTGGGCATGACACCAGCCAGTTGCAGCCGGCCGAGCCCCAGAGCCCTCGACAGCCGCTCCCGAGCGTGCAACATCGTGGGGGATCGCCACGTGGACAGCGGCAACGCACCATTGACACTGTTGAGGAACCGCAACAGCGGTGTCTGCACCGCGGTGAACTGCCAGTCCAGAGCCGGCGAGTCCAAGCGCACCCTGAGCGTGGCCGGACCGACCCACTCCAGGTCGAGGCGCCCGTGGCCCGTGTAGTCGCACGCAGGGCCGTAGTAGCGCGGACAGGCCGCGTCCAGCCGTGGACCATCGACATAGATCGACCAGTGTCCGCCCGGATCGCGGTGCCACAGCGTCCGGTACGGGCTGAAATCGTTCTCCGGGAAGACCCGCAGCGCCAGCACATGGCCGGTGTCGAAGGGCAGCCCGAATACCCCCCAACCCTTCACGTACTCATATCCCGGCCACGGCGCCTTACCGCGAACGGCGGGAAGGTCACGCAGCTTGTGGCGTAGATCCAGCATCTCCCTCGCCTCCTCGGGATTCAGGCTGACAGACCTGGCCTCGACGGGCAAGGCCGCGTCCAGTCAGGTGGCATACAAGGTGTGACTCCGCATGATCCTGGGTCGCCGGGATCCATCGGGAGCGCCAGCATCATGCCGGGATCTGCGAGATATTTTGTTCGACCTATTTTCTTTTCGATACACGACACCGCCGGTTGGGGCCGTGTTGGCGCACGGCCCCAACCGGGGCCCCTTCACCCACCTGTCTCCACCAACCAGCGGCGCATGCGCCTGCTGGAGTGGGCACGGCCATGACCTTCACTGAGGTCGACACGATGCCCCAGGCGTCCCGCGGCAGTGGCGGACGACCGGACCGATTTTGTAAGGCGGGGGTCTGCTCATGTGTCGGCACCGGCATCCAGACCCGCCTCGGACAGCCAGGGCTCCGGCACGCTCGCGGTTTGACGGGTAGACCGGGTCAGATCTGATTTGGTGTGGGTCGGGCTGGTAGTGGT
>NZ_JALKFY010000618.1:0-121690 GCF_023242985.1 Frankia sp. Mgl5
TAATCCGCCCGGCTCCCGCTCCCCCCCCTCACCCGGGGGCCCCTGAGTCGTTTTCGGGCGGGGTGGGACAGCCCTGACGGGGCCCCGCTCAGACAGGGCCGCTCAAGCCCCGGGCCGTCGCCGCGAGCTGGCTGGCCTCGGCCCAGCGGCTCAGCGCAGCCGCGGCGGCACCGGAGTCGACGGCCTCGGTGGCGCGCCCGAGCTGGGCCGCGATCTGCTCGGCCACCGGGGCATCGGTGGGGCCGTCCACCGCGACCAGGGTCGCGGCCGCGGCGAGCAGCACCGCGTCGCGGACTGGCCCGGTCTCCCCGCGCAGCACGGCCCGGGCCACGGAAGCGTTGTAGGCGGCGTCCGCGCCCCGCAGCGCGGTCGTGTCCGGCCGGGCGAGGCCGAGGTCGCGGGGGTCGAAGCGCTCCGAACGAACCCGGGAGCGGCGCACCGCCGCGGCCTCCGACGCGCTCCCGGCCACGGAGCCGGCCGTGGAACCCGGCGCGCGGCTGGACGCGGGGTCGGGCGCCGGGACGACCCACACGGTCGACGTGGTGGCCGTGGTGAGTTCGTCCAGTCCGTCGTCGCCGCGGAAGACGAGGCCCCGGGTTCCCCGCTCGGCGAGCACGTCGGCGACGACCGGGGCCAGCCGCGCGTCGGCCACGCCGATCGTCTGGGCGCCCGGCCGCGCCGGGTTCGCCAGCGGGCCGAGGATGTTGAACGCGGTCTGCACCCCCAGCTCCTTGCGGGTGGCGCCGACGTGCCGCATCGCCGGGTGGAAGACCGGGGCGAAGCAGAAGGCGATCCCCGCGGCGGCCAGGCACGCCTCCACCCCGGCCGGCGGCAGGTCGATGACAATGCCGAGCTCGGCCAGCACGTCGGCCGACCCGCTCGCCGACGACGCCGCGCGGTTACCGTGCTTGACCACGGTGACCCCGGCGCCGGCCGCCACGATCGCGGCCATGGTCGACAGGTTCACGGTGTTCGAGCGGTCGCCGCCGGTTCCGCAGGTGTCGACCGCGGCGGCGCGCAGCTCCTCGCCGAGGGTGAGCGGCTCGGCGAAGCCGAGCATCGTGCGGACCAGCCCGCCGATCTCCTGGGCGGTCTCACCCTTGGCCCGCAGCGCCACCACGAAGCCGGCGATCTGGGACGGTGTCGCCAGCCCGCCCATGATCTGCTCCATGGCCCACGCCGTCCGGCCGGCGGTCAGCGCCTGCCCGGCGATCAGGTCGGTGATCAGATCCGGCCAGCTCTCGGCGGTGGCCCGGCCCCCCCCGGCAACGGCGGCGGCCGGGGAGGGGGACTCGGCCGGGGAAGAGGCGGCCGTCGGGAGGGGGGAGGCCGCGGCCGTCGTCGCCCGCGGCTCCGAGGCGGTGCTCGTCATGTCGTGTCCGTC
Source organism: Frankia sp. Mgl5 (assembly GCF_023242985.1). Lineage (NCBI taxonomy): Bacteria > Bacillati > Actinomycetota > Actinomycetes > Frankiales > Frankiaceae > Frankia > Frankia sp. Mgl5. Next base: position 1,385 of record NZ_JALKFY010000618.1, read on the forward strand.
TGCAGTCGTTGTTCGCGTGGGTCCGGTGGCCGGGCACGACCGCGTCGTCGCGCCGGCCGGGTGGTTCTGTGTGGCCGGGTGGTTCTGTGTGGCCGGGCGTCAGTGCGGGCGGGCGTTGACCACCGGGCGCCGGACGGCGACCCCGCCGGCCCGCGCGCGCAGCAGCCCGACGACCGCGTCGGTGAGCTCGCCCGGGTCGATCGGGTGGCCGACCACCGCGTCCGCCTGCGACCAGGTGGCCAGCCAGCGGTCGTCGCGCCGGGCGACGAGCAGCAGCATGGGCGGGCAGTCGGCGACCTCGTTCTTGAGCTGCCGGGCCAGCCCCATCCCGCCGGAGGGGGTGGCCTCGGCGTCGAGGATGCAGAGGTCCGCCTCGCTGTGGTCGATGGCGTCGATCAGCGTCTCCGCGTCGGAGACCTCGACGAGCTCGAGCTCGTCGAGGTCGGGTGCGGGACGGCGCCCGAGCGCGGCCAGGACGCGCTCTCGGACGTCGGCCTTGCTCGCGTACACGAGGACGGTGCTCATGGCGTCCACGGGCCTCTCGATGGGCGACCGCCGTGGTCGGCGATCGGGAACGACTGCCGGTACCGGCACTGCGCGGGCACCGGTCCCCGCCGGGCGGCCCCGGGCGTCGCCGCGGAGGCCCGGCGCGTGGCGGCGGGTGTCGCACCGTCCCGGTATCCGTCCCGAAGGCTATCTGCTCGCCGCCCGCCAGGCGCGACGCCATCCGGCTTCACGGGACGCGACGGGCGGTGGATACGGTCATGCCGTTCGGGGGCGGACGCCCGTGGGGTTTGCCATCGGGTGGTGATGCACGCGATACTGAGACTCGTTCTCAATGTTTGTCCGAGCGCCAGTCCCGACGTTCGCCCGTTGCCACGGACACCCCGACACACGGCACCGGGACGCGGGACGAACGCCCTGGGCGGCGCCGACCGATGACGGACGTGATCGATGCCGGAGCGGACCGAACTACGTCTCACCCCCCAGCGCACCCGTGTGCTGGAGGTGCTGAAGGCCGCCGAGGACCATCCGACGGCGGCCGAGGTCTACGAGCGTGTGCGGCTCGCGGCCCCCGGGATCGGCAGCGCGACCGTCTACCGTGCCCTCGCGTTGCTCGTCGAGACCGGGCACGCCCTCGAGCTCAACCTCGGGGACGGCGCGGCCGCCAGGTACGACGCCAACACCAGCCGGCACGACCACGCCGTGTGCGAGCGGTGCGGCCGGGCCGCGGACATCGACCACCCCGTCCCGGACGGCATGGTGGCCGAGATCGCGCGCCGGTCCGGTTTCACGATCACCGGGTACGACCTGCAGTTCAGGGGCCTGTGCCCGGAGTGTCAGACCGCCGGCGAGGGCGATCGCCCGGGCCGACGGTAGGACCCGACACCCATCACGTAGGAGGAGTACCGCATGCCGAAGCTTGACGGCACCAAGACCCACGAGAACCTCAAGGAGGCGTTCGCCGGCGAGAGCCAGGCCAACCGTCGTTACCTGTACTTCGCCCGCCGTGCGGACATCGAGGGCCTGACCGACGCGGCCTCCCTGTTCCGCGACACCGCCGAGGGCGAGACCGGCCACGCGTTCGGGCACATGGACTTCCTCGCCGAGGTCGGCGACCCGGCGACGGGCGAGCCGGTCGGCAACACGTCGAAGAACCTCGCCAGCGCCGTGGCCGGCGAGACCTACGAGTTCACCGCGATGTACCCGGGCTTCGCGAAGACCGCCCGCGAGGAGGGCTTCGAGGAGATCGCCGACTGGTTCTCGACGCTGGCCCGCGCCGAGAAGACCCATGCCGGTCGCTTCAAGAAGGCCCTCGACGCGGTGATCGCCGAGGAGACCGCCGACGCCTGAGCGGCGCGCGGAGCGGGCCCGGGGGCACTCCGGGCCCGCCACCCGGGGCTCCCGGGCATCCGGCACCTCGGCAACACCCGAGAGACCGTCACACCCAGTACATCCGGTACTCCGGGGATACACCCAGTACGTTCGGACGGCCGTCGAGGTCGATGCGTCCTCGCGACGGGGAGGGAGCCAGCACGATGGCGTCCAGCACGACGGCGTTCACCGCCGCCGACATCACCACCGACCACACGGCCTACTCCGCCCAGCGGGTCCAGGCCCGCTCGAGGATGCTCCCGATCCGCGCCGAGCGGCGCGTCCGGGTCGGCGACATCCTGCTCTTCGAGTTCGAGAACGCCGAGACGCTGCGCTACCAGGTGCAGGAGATGGTCTACACCGAACGGCTCACCGCCCCCGGGGAGGTCGCCCACGAGGTCGAGGCCTACTCGCGGCTGCTGCCGTCCAGCCACGCCCTGACCGCCACGATGTTCATCGAGCTCAACCAGGTCGAGGCCGTGCGCGACGAGCTGGCCCGTCTCTCCGGCGTCCAGCGCCGGGTGGCGCTGGAGATCGGCGGGGTCACCGTGCCCGCCGTCGAGATCCCGGGCGTGGACGAGGACCCCGACCAGCCCAGCGAGACGGTGTCGGTCCACATGCTCCGGTTCCCGCTCACCGACGGCACCAGGGACGCGTTCCGCGACCCGGAGGTCACCGTGGAGCTGGTGGTCGATCATCCCGCCTACAGCGACGCCACCCCCATCGTGGGCGCCGTCCGCCGGAGCCTGATCGCGGATCTCGCGCTGCCGAGCTGACGGCCGCGGCCGCCCATCTCGGGCCGGAGCCGGGTACACGCGGGCGGAGCCGGGTATGCGAGGCCACAGAAGGCACGACTCCCGGATCGACAGGAGCCCGCTGTGACCGACGACGCCAACGACGGGACGACCCGGGCGGGCAACGCCCTGCACCGGCTCGCGCTTGACCACGACGACTCGGCCGCCCTGGGTGCCCTGGCCACCTCCGACGTCCTCGTTCCGGACGTCAGCGACCCGGCCAGGGACAACGGCGATGCCCGCGTGGTGCGGCTGCCCGTCGCCGAGCAGCCCGACGGCCAGCAGTTCGTCCCCACCTTCACCTCGGAGCGGCGCCTCGTCGACGCGCTGCCGAGCGTCGGGCGCTACCGCCGGGTGCCACTGGCCGCGCTGCTGCGGACGTGGCCCGCCGGTGATCTCATGCTTGCCGTCGACCCCGGAACGGAGGAGGGGATCACCCTCCCCGCGGAGGGTGTCCGGGCGCTCGCCGCCCTCGCGGACTGAGCCGTCCGGGCCACCCTCGGCGCGCCGCCCCGCCCTGGGTGAGGGACACAACAACGGGCGGGTTCCCGGGTTACCACCGGACGTGGCCGGCGTCTCGTCAGGTACCAGAACCTGCGTATTAGCAGGAGCTTCGACGCTGAGGAGCAAAATTTCCGGCCGCGCCGGGCCGCGATCCGGGCGTCGTCGACGCCTTGTAGTCCTACCGATTGTCGAACCTACGGTGGCGCGTGCGGCGTCACATGCCAGAATGACCGTCGTGGCCTCAGCCCCTGTCCTCGAGAAGGCTCCTCCAGCGCACCCGGCGGCCAACCGTCCCTCGATGGTCTCGGTCGGCACAGTGGTGTGGCTGTCGTCGGAGCTGATGTTCTTCGCGGCCCTGTTCGCGATGTACTACACGATCCGCTCGGTCAACAGCGGCAACTGGCCGCCGGTCACCGGCGACCCGGCCGGGTCCGAGATCGGGCCCGTGCACCTGCACGTCGCCTATGCGCTGTTCTTCACGGTGATCCTGGTCCTATCCAGTGTGACCTGCCAGCTCGGGGTCTTCGCCGCCGAGCGCGGCGACGTCATCGGCCTGCGCCGCTGGTACCTGATCTCGCTGCTGATGGGGATCGTCTTCGTCGGCGGCCAGGCCTGGGAGTACTTCAAGGAGAACGAGTTCACCCTGGCGTCGCACGGCTACGGGTCGGTGTACTACCTGACCACCGGCTTCCACGGGTTGCATGTGATCGGTGGGCTGGTCGCCTTCGTTCTGGTGCTGGCCAGGTCGACCTACGGGCGGTTCACGCCTGAGAAGGCGACGTCAGCGATCGTCGTGTCGTACTACTGGCACTTCGTCGACGTCGTCTGGATCGCCCTGTTCGCCACCATCTACCTCCTCCAGTGAGCGACATGACCACATCCAAGGCATCCGGAGCCGCGGCGTCCCCGACCTCGTCCGCGGGCGAGGCCGGCAGACCCCGGCTCATCTCGGTGAGGAACGCCGGGCGATCCCGGTCGACCTCCGCGCGCCGCCGACGGCGGTCGTCGTCCATCGTTCTTCTCCTCGGCCTGCTGGCGACGGGGGTGATGTGGACGGTGCTCGCTCCAGGCGGCAACGCGACGGAGACGCCGGACGCCAACGAGGCCGTGCGCCAGGGCCGCGCCCTGTTCCTGCAGGGTTGCGCGACCTGCCACGGGCTGAACGCCCAGGGCTCGACCGAGGGCCCGAGCCTGATCGGCGTCGGCGCGGCCGCGGTGGACTTCCAGATGTCCACCGGCCGCATGCCGCTCGCCGCGCCGGCGGCCCAGGCCGACCGCAAGCCCCCGTCGTACTCGGAGACCCAGATCGACCAGATCGCGTCCTACGTCCAGACCCTGGGCGGCGGTACGCAGGTGCCCGAGCTGACGGACGCGGATCTCAACGACGCCGACCTCGCCGAGGGCGGTGAGCTCTTCCTCGCGAACTGCGCCCAGTGCCACCAGGCCGCCGGCGCCGGCGCCCCGCTCACCTACGGCAAGTTCGCGCCGTCGCTGAGCCAGGCCACGCCCGAACAGGTCGTCGAGGCGATGCGGACCGGCCCGGAGTCGATGCCGGTGTTCGGTCCCGGTCAGATCAACGATGACGAGGCCGTCGCGGTCGCCGCGTACGTCCGTCACCTCCAGGACACCCCGTCACCCGGCGGTTCCTCGATCGGTAAGTACGGGCCGGTCCCGGAGGGCCTGGTCGCGTGGGTGATAGGCATCGGCGCGCTGCTCGGCGTCTGCCTCTGGATCGGAGCGAGGCAGAAGCTGTGAGCGCCAACCAGGGCCCGACCGGGCCGGAGTCCGCAGACGGCGGCGAGCTGCCGCCGGACTCGCCGGAGCGGCGCATGCACTACGCCGGCTATCAGGGAGAGCCGGCCGACAAATCAGACCAGGACTCGATGAGCAGCATTTTCAAGAGGACCAAGCACCCGGTCGACACGTCCGGGCGCCCCAAGGACGCCGCCGACCCCCGGGCCGGCGGCCCCGACGTCCCCGACGCGGGGCACGACGGGCCCGAGGTGCTCGGCACCCCCCCGCACCAGACCGACTCCTCCCGTATCCCGGAGACGACGGTCATGCGCTCGGGCGGGACGTCGACCCTGACCGCACAGGGCGCGGGCGGCGGCGCCGGTGGGGGAGTCACCCCCCGGGCCCCGCACTCCGCGGAGTACGACCGGCGGGCCTCCCGGCGCGCCGAGCGGCTCATCGCCTTCTGGTTCACCATCTCGGTCGTCGGCACGGTGGGCTTCATCGTCACCAACTTCGTCGGCGACAAGCACAAGCAGTACTACACCCCGGCGATGGGCAGCGCCCTCGGCCTGGCCGTCGGCGGCCTCGGCATCGGCATGATCCTCTGGGCCAAGCGCCTGATGCCGCACGAGCAGGCGGTGCAGGAGCGTCACGAGTTCACCTCCTCGCCGGAGGAGATCGCCGTCACCGAGGAGGAGGTCGCCCTCGGCTTCGCCGACACCGGCCTGGCCAAGTACCCGCTGCTGCGGCGCAGCCTCCTCGGCGCCGGAACGGTCCTCGGTGGCCTGCTCGTGGTCCCGCTGCTCAACCTGACCAACAGCAAGCCCGGCAAGAAGCTCGACCACACCCACTGGGTCAAGGGTGCTCGGCTGGTCAACCTGCAGGGCCGGTACGTCAAGCTCGGTGACGTCGCGATCGGCGGCATCGAGACGGTGCTGCCGGCGGTGCCGGTGAAGGAGTCGGACGGCAGCATCTCGTACGAGCCCAAGCTGGACGTCCACAGCAAGGCCGACAGCACCACGATCCTCATCCGGCTCGAGCCCGGCATCAACAAGCCGCGCGAGGGCCGCGAGAACTGGGCCGTGGACGGCCACGTCGCCTACTCGAAGATCTGCACGCACGCCGGCTGCCCGGTCAGCCTGTACGAGCAGCAGACGCACCACCTGCTTTGCCCCTGCCACCAGTCGGTGTTCGACGTTCCTGACGGGTGCCGGGCGATCTTCGGGCCGGCCAGCCGCTCGCTGCCGCAGCTCGCCATCGCGGTGGATGACGAGGGCTACTTCATCGCCCGTGACGGGGACTACACCGAGCCCGTCGGCGCCGCGTTCTGGGAGCGCTCATGACCGCCGAACCCGCCTCCGTGACCACTCCGAAGTTCCAGAAGCGGCCGACGCCGGCGCGCAAGGCCAACCGGGCCATCGACGAACGGTTCGGGACGCAGGCGGCCATCCGCCGCAACCTGAACAAGGTCTTCCCGGACCACTGGTCGTTCATGATCGGTGAGATCGCGCTCTACAGCTTCGTCATCCTGCTGCTGACCGGGATCTACCTGACCCTGTTCTTCGACCCGTCGAACGTCGAGGTCATCTACAACGGCTCGTACGTGCCGCTCAAGGGCGTCGAGATGAGCCGGGCCTACGCGTCGACGCTGGACATCAGCTTCGACACGCGGGCCGGCCTGGTGTTCCGCCAGATCCACCACTGGGCGGCGCTGATCTTCGTCGCGTCGATCGTGGTGCACCTGCTGCGGGTGTTCTTCACCGGTGCCTACCGCAAGCCCCGCGAGGTCAACTGGCTGATCGGCATCGGCCTGCTGATGCTGGGCCTGGTCGAGGGCTTCGCCGGCTACTCGCTGCCGGACGACCTGCTCTCCGGCACCGGTCTGCGGATCGCGGCGTCGATCGCCCAGTCCATCCCGATCATCGGGACGTGGGCGTCGTTCCTGGTGTTCAACGGCGAGTTCCCAGGTGAGAACTTCATCCCGCGGCTCTACGTCGTGCACATCCTGCTCGTGCCGGGCGTGCTGCTCGCGCTGATCGGCGCCCACCTGGGCATCCTGTGGCACCAGAAGCACACCGACTTCCCCGGCCCGGGCAAGACCGAGCACAACGTGGTCGGCCACCGGGTGTTCCCGGTGTTCGCGGTGAAGTCCGGCGGCTTCTTCATGCTGACCTTCGCGGTGCTCGCGCTGCTGGGCGGCCTCGCCCAGATCAACCCGATCTGGACGTTCGGCCCCTACGACCCGGCCAAGGTCAGCTCGGCGTCCCAGCCCGACTGGTACATCGGCTTCCTGGACGGCTCCACCCGGCTCATGCCGCCGTGGGAGTTCCGCGGGTGGGGTCACACGATCCCGCCGCTGCTGTGGCCGACGGCGGTCCTGCCGGGCGTCCTGTTCACGCTGCTGGCGGTCTACCCGTTCCTGGAGGCGAAGTTCACCGGGGACAAGGCGTCGCACAACCTGCTGCAGCGCCCGCGGGAGGCACCGACCCGCACGGCGCTCGGCGCGATGAGCATCAGCTTCTACCTGGTGCTGTGGATCTCCGGTGGCAACGACATCATCGCCCACACGTTCAGCATCTCGCTGAACGCGATGACCTGGGCGGGCCGGATCGGGCTGATCGTCGTGCCGCCGATCGCCTACGTGGTCACCAAGAAGCTCTGCATCCACCTCAACGAGCGGGACGCGGAGATCGCCGCGCACGGCATCGAGACGGGCATCATCCGCCAGCTGCCCAACGGCGAGTTCGTCGAGGACCACCGGCCCAAGCCGCCGGCGGTGCCCGACTACCCGGTCGTGCCGAACGACCGGTTCGCGCTCACGGCCGGTGACGGCCACGGCAACGGGCAGCACGGCACGGGCCTCGCGCGTCGGGCCGGCAAGGCCGTCGGCGGGTTCTTCACCGAGGAGTCGGAGAAGCCGGCGGACGGCGAGGGCGCAGGCTCGGCGGTGGGCGGCGGTCAGACCAAGCACTGAGGTAAGCCACCGGGCTCAACCCGAAGGCACACTCGAGAACAGGCACGCTGAAGCACCGAGGGGCCGTTCCCGTCATCGACGGGGGCGGCCCCTAGCGCTGCGACCCTAGCGTTTCCGCGGCTCGCGGCCGCTCCGGGGGTTGCCGGGCGCGCGCCCGCGTCGGGTGTCGGTGGGGGAGTCGAACCCGCGGTCGAACCCGCCGTCCAAACCGCCGTCGAAGCGGACGTCGAACCGCCGCGCCGCGCGGATCGCGCCGTGCGCCGGCCAGCTCCACTCGCCGTCCAGCCGGACCAGGCGCACGCCGGGCCCGGCCAGCCACCGCCCGATCCGCTCCGTCTCCTCGACCGAGGCGCACGGGGTGGGGCCGGGCAGCGGTCGGACGGTCTCCGCGCTGGCGACCACGGCGTCGACCCAGGGCCTCGGGTCGATGCCGCGCGGCACCGACGCCGCGGACACCAGCCGGCCACGGCGGACGACGGCGAGATCCCACCCGGCGTCGGCGGTCGGCGCGGCGGCGACCAACTCGTCGATGCAGGTCAGCGCCGTCAGCCGCTGCATGCGCGCGACGGCCCGCACGTAGGCCGCGAGCCGGTCGCGGACCCCGGCGGCCTCCTCATAGCGCTGGTCGGCGGACAGTCGCGCGATGCGCCGCTCCAGCACGTCCACGACGGGCCGCGGATCGGCGGTCATCGCGCCGCGCGCCGTGGCGACGTGTCGGCCGTACTCGGCGACCCCCTCCCGGCCGTCGCACGGCGCGCCGCAGCGCCCCAGCTCGGCCAGCGCGCACGCGGCCGTCGGACGGCGTGGCGAGAGCCGGGTCGAGCACTGGCGCAGCGGGATCGCCTCCAGCAGCGCCGTGGCCGCCGACTCGGCCGCCGCCGCGCTGCCGAACGGCCCCAGCGACGTCACACCGTCGCCGACAGAGCGGACCCGGGAGAGCCGGGGGAACGGCTCGTCGGTGAGCCGCAGGTAGACGGCCCGCTCGGGGAACCGGGAGCGGCGGTTGTACGGCGGTTTGTACTCGGCGATCAGCCGCAGCTCACGCACCTCCGCCTCGAGCGCGTGCGCGCACTCGATCGCGTCGACCCGCTCGGCGATCGCGACCATCTCCGCCATCCGGGTGCGGGGCTCGCTGGCCGTGAAGTAGGTACGCACCCGGGAGCGGACCGACCGGGACGTGCCGACGTACAGCGGGCGCCCCGTGCCGTCGCGGAACACGTAGACCCCCGGGCCGGTGGGCAGGTCGTCGGCGAGGTGCCGCTTGCGCCGCTGGGCGGGGGAGACCCGCGCGCTGTACTCGTGCAGATCCTCGATCGTGGTGACACCCAGGTTGCCCAGCCGCTCGAACAGCCCGTGCAGGACGTCGACCGTCGCGCGGGCGTCGGCCAGCGCCCGGTGGTTCGGCTGGGTCGCGCTACCGAAGAGGGCCGCCAGGGAGGACAGACGGCAGTCGCGGGTCTCGTCGCGGCTGATGACGCGGCGCGCGATCCGCACCGTGTCGAGATGCTCCCAGGCCGGGGCCGGGTAGCCGCACGTCGTGGCGGCGGCGCGCAGGAAGCCGAGGTCGAACGGGGCGTTGTGAGCCACGAGCACCGCGCCCCGGGCGAACTCCAGGAACGTCGGCACGACCTCGCCGATGCCCGGGGCGGTGGCGACCATGGCATCGGTGATGCCGGTGAGCACGGAGATGAAAGCCGGGATGGGGGCCGACGGCCGGACCAGGCTCGACATCTCACCGAGGATCTGGCCGCCCCGAACCCGCACGGCGCCGATCTCGGTGATCTCGCTCGTCGCCGGCGAACCGCCGGTGGTCTCCAGGTCGACGACGACGAACGTCAGGTCCGACAGTGGCCGGCCGAGCTCTGCCAGGCTGGCCTGGCGCGGCACGCCGCCGGTCGGCGCAGGGACTGGGCACACGGCGACACCCTAGGCCGCGGGTACGACAGGACTCGTCCCCGGCCGGCCCGGCGCGGCTCAGGAGAACGGCCGGGCGAAGGCGGTCGGCCCGGCGTTCATCACGCGGAACTCGTTGCCCTCGGGGTCGCGCAGCACGAAACCGGTCTCCCCGTCGGCCTCGTACCGGGCGAGCTGGCGCGCGCCCAGCGACGACAGCCAGCCGATCACCCGCTCCGCGTCGACGGCGTACAGCTCCAGGTGCAGGCGGTTGTCGGCCTTGTCCGCGGTGTCCTGCTCCGGTTCCGGGCGGCGGCCGGCCCGGCGCGCCGCCCATCGTGGTGGTCGTTGCTCGCCTCGGGCGGCCCGCGGCTCGGGCCGCCGCCGGAGCAGGAGCTTGGGCCCGGCACCGGCGGGATGACGCAGGACGGCCGAGTCGCCGCCCTGCTCGGAGACCTCGTAACCGAGGGCGTTGGACCAGAAGCGGACCATCGTGTCCACATCGGTGCAGTCGACGCTGATACGGGCGACCCTGATGCCGTTCGTCTCAAACCACGCCACCCGGAGCATCATTCCGTATGGCCGGGTTTGTTGGCGCACCAGAGTGCTCCCGGCGTGTCCTCCTGGACCTCTTTGCGGGCTACGTTTCCCGTTAGTCGCTATTGCCCGCTATCATATGGTTTCAAGTGTGATAGTGGACGGTGTGGTCCGTCTGGCCGGCCGCGCTCACCAGAGGCTTCCCGGACCGACCGTGACCCCGGCGTCCGCGGGCGGGTGCCGCGCGGTCGATCTCGGTAGGGTCCGGCCATGGCCAGTGTCTTCACCCGGATCATCAACGGCGAGCTCCCGGGCCGCATCGTCTACTCGGACGAGTCGGCGGTCGCGTTCCTCTCCATCGCGCCCGTCCGCCCCGGGCACACGCTCATCGTGCCCCGCCTGGAGATCGATCACTGGATCGATCTGCCGGACGAGACGGTGCGCGCGGTGTGGAGTGCCGCGGCTGTCGTCGGGCGGGCCATCGACACGGTGTTCAAGCCACGGCGGGTCGCGGCGATGCTCGCCGGGATGGAGGTGCCGCACGCCCACATCCACCTGTTCCCGATCGACACGGAGTCGCAGATGAGCTTCGCGCTCGCCGACCACAACCCCGATCCGGCGATGATGGACGACGTCGCCGAGCGCCTGCGGGCGGCCCTGGCGGAGCCGCGCCGGGTCTAGATCCGGCCACGCCGGGTCCGGAGCGAGCCGTGCCGGTTGTGGCGGAGCCGAGTCGGGCTCTGCCACGGGTGCCGCCGAGGCCCCGTCCGTGCCCGTTCCACCGGTGAACGGGCACGGACGGGGCCCCTGTCGTCAGAACTGGAACTTCGCCGGCTGCGTCGCGAACAGCGGCTCCCAGGACAGGATGTGGTGACCCGCCGGGGCGTCGATGACCACGTTGCCGCGCACCTTCTGACCGGCCTTCAGGTCGAGGGTGAACAGCTTCGGCTCGACCGTGGTGAAGGAGCCGTCGTACCGGCTGCCGTCCGAGGTCTGGATGTAGAAGTCGTCCGGTGACGCGGTCGTCTCGCCGCGGACGGTCTCGACGGTCACGTTCAGGATGTAGTTGGCGCCCTGCACCGGCGGATCGGAGTAGTCGGCGGCCGGGCCGGTGGTGCTGCAGATGCTGTTCAGCGTCACCTTGGCCTCGAAGTCGCTGACCGACGAGCTCGCGGTGCCGACCACCGTGCCCGTCCCGCCCAGGGTCAGGGTGCCCGCGGGCGGCGCGCCCTGCGGCACGACCGGCGTGCATCCGGCGGGGCCGGACGGCTGCTGCGGGGCCGTCGTGCCACCCGGGATGGTGGGTGCCGTCAGGGTGGGCACGGTGCCCGGGCCCAGGTTCGTGACCGCCGGCGGCGTGGCCGTCGGCTTCGAGTCGTCGCCGCCGGCCGCGAGGGCGATCACCACCCCGAGGACGATGACCGCGACGACGGCCACCGGAATAATGATCATTGCCGGGTTCCGGCGGGGCCGGGCCGGTGGCGGGCCGCCGGGCTGCTGCCAGTTGCCCTGCTGCTGGGGGAAGCCCTGCTGGTAGCCAGGCTGCTGATAGCCCTGCTGCGGGTACCCCTGCTGCTGGTAGTCGTTTGGCTGTGGCTGGTAGCCGGGCTGCTGGTAGCCCTGCTGCTGGTAGTCGGCGGGCTGCTGATACCCGGGCTGGTAGCCCTGCTGCTGGTAGTCAGCCGGCTGCTGGTAGCCCTGCTGGTACTGACCCGGGGTGCCACCCTGCTGGTAGCCGGCGGGCTGCTGCCATCCGGTGCCGGGCTGGCCCGGCTGCCCCCAGGGCGTGTCGGTGCCCTGCTGGGGCCACTGCTGCTGTCCCGCCCCGGGCCACGAACCGTCCGGGTTGGGCCCGCCGGCCGGTGGCGTGCCCCATCCGCCGCCTGCCCCGCCGCCCCCGGGCGTGGTGGACGGCCATCCGCCGCCTTCCTGGCCCGGCGCGCCGGTGCCCCACTGCGGCACGGGCGCCGGCGGCGGGGTGGTGGACGGCAGGCCGCCCTGGCCCGCGCCGGGAGCGCCGGCCGCCGCGGGCGCTCCGCCCGCCTGGCCGCCGGCATCCGGTGGCTGTTGCCACGAGTTGTTGGGGGCCCTCCAGGTCTCCTGGTTCTCCGGACCGGGGGAGGGCTGGCCAGGAGGGGTCTGGTCGGTCAACGGGTGTCCTCTCGACGGCCATTGCCGTGTTTCTCTCGAAGCGGGGTATGTGGGGACGGACAGGGCGAGGCTACATAAGCCGGATATCACATGAGACAATGGCCGGCTGGCTCGCGAAATGCGGTAGATGCGGCGGTGCCGTGATGCCACGGGCCCGCGCCGCCGTGTCCTGTGGCCTGCGGCAGCCCCTCGGCCCCGGCCCGCCGGGGGCGAAACACCGCTTCCCGTTGGGATTCGCGGCCGCCGATGCGGATCCCACGGCGGTACGTGCCCGTTCGCGGTGGGCTGGGCACGGATTCACCGATGGTGTCCGAAGAGGTCGTGCTGGCCGACCGATACCCTGGACCGTCGCTGTCGTCGTTCGCTCCGGAGTCCCCCGTGCCAGTGGTAATGCCCCGACCACTCGGCCGGCCACGGGGAGTCAGCGTCCGCACCCCCGCCGGCCAGGCCGGGCCCGTCGCATGAACGAGACGCTGCCCGCGGACGTGCGGGCCCAGGTCGTGGCCTACGCCGCCGAGACCCTGGCCGACATCGCCGAAGCGGTCGTCCCCCCGAGCCTGGTCGCCGTGCGCCGGTTCAAGCCGTCGCGCCGGGCCCGGCTGGGCGCCGTCCCGCTGGCGGCCGCGATCGAGCACGACGCGCAGTTCCGCGGCCGGGTGGCCGAATGGGTACGCCGCACCCACCCCGATCTGGTCGCCGCGATCACCGGGGAGGGCGGCCCACCACCCGCCGCCCCACCCGCCCAGGTCGCGGCGGTCGCCTACATCCTCCGGCTCCCCGACTGGGAGCAGTTCGTCGAGGAGGCGGCCCGATCGTCCGAGCAGGCGGTCTCCACCGCGCGGCTCGTCGACGCCGAGCGCGAGATCGACCGCCTGCACCAGCAGATCGAAGCCGTCCGCCGGCTCGCCCGCACCGAGCAGGACCAGCTGCGCGGCCAGCTCGACCAGGCACGGGCCGAGGCGGAGGAGGCCCGCCGCCGGCTACGGTCCTCCGCGGACCGCGTCCGCCGCGCCGAGCTCGCCGCCCGGGAGGTGAGCCTCGCCGCCGAGGCCGCCCGGGACGCCGCGCTGGCCTCGGCCCGGGAGAGCGAGGCCGAGGTACGGCGGCTGCGCGCGCGGGTCGGTGACCTCGAGGCCGCCGCCTCGCTGACCCGCCGCGACACCCGCGAGTCCCGCGGCCTGGACGAGGCGCGGCTTCGGGTGCTGCTCGACACGCTGATGGCTGCGGCGAACGGGGTCCGGCGGGAGCTGGCGCTGCCGACCACCGTCGCGCGGCCGGCCGACCTGGTCGACCGCTCCGACAACGGAGCTGCCTTCGACCCGTTCTCCGCGGTCGGTGGCCGCGGGCGCTCCGCCGACGACCCGGCCATCATCGACGACGTCCTCGCCATCCCCGGCCTGCATCTGATCATCGACGGTTACAACGTCACCAAACGCGGCTACGGCACCCTGACCCTCCAGGCCCAGCGGGCACGCCTGCTGGCCGGTCTGGGAGCCCTGGCCGGCCGCTCCCTCGACACCGAGGTCACCGTCGTCTTCGACGCGACGGCGGTGGTGGCCCGGCCGGTCGGGGTCGCGATGCCCCGCGGCGTGCGGGTCGTCTTCAGCCAGCCCGGCGAGCTGGCCGACGACGAAATCGGACGTCTCGTGCGCGCGGAACCCGTCGGCCGACCGGTGGCCGTCGTGACCTCCGACCGCGAGGTGGCGGAGAACTGCGCCTCACAGGGCGCCCGCACCGTCCCCTCGGACGCCCTCCTGGCCCGCCTCGACCGCTAACCCCGCAAGCCGGTCGTCCCGCGGGGTTCGGGTGTCCGGAACTGTCGGACCCCTCACCTAGCGTGGTTCGCGTCGAACTGGTGTCCGGTTCCGCGATGGTCGACAGGGCTCGGTGATCTACCGGGTGCGGGGAAGGCCAGGCGGATCCGGGCGGCGAACCGAGAGGTGAGCACGATGCTGATCGACTGTGATGCGTGCGCCGTGCGAGACGTCGCGTGCGCGGACTGCGTGGTGACCGTCCTGCTGGCCCCGCCGTCCACCGGCATGGAGTGGGACGAGGACGAGCGCCGCGCCCTCGCCGTGCTCGCCGATGCCGGGCTCATCCCGAGGTTGCGGCTTGCCCCCGGCGGGTCGCCGACCGGCCCGGAAACGCCCCTGCCCCTGCCGCGCCGCCGCGCCGGTTGACGCCTGGCTGATGCGCTGCCCGGGGGCGTGCCCGGGGAGCGGGCGGTGCGGCCGCGTCCGGGAGAGGGAGAGCGCTCTGTGTGCGGGCGGGGCGCTGCGGTGGTGTCCGCGTGGTTGGAGGCGTCCCACCTACGTCTTGATGGAGGCGATGCGGGAGCATGGCGGCGTGCGGGTGCTCGCTGTGACCAATGACTTCCCTCCGCGGCCCGGTGGCATCCAGGCGTATGTGCACAATTTCGCCTCGCGGTTGCCCGACGACGAGATCGTGGTGTATGCCCCTGCCTGGCGGGGGGCCGCCGAGTTCGACGCGGCGCAGCGGTTCCCGGTGGTGCGGCACCCGACGTCGCTGATGCTGCCCACGCCGGATGTCCTCCGTCGCGCGCGGGAGATCGCGCGGTCGGAGAAGTGCGACACGCTGTGGTTCGGTGCGGCGGCGCCGTTGGGCCTGCTCGGGGCGCGGCTGCGCCGGGATCTCGACGCCCGCCGGGTGCTGGCCAGCACACACGGGCACGAGGTGGGCTGGGCCGCGTTGCCCGGCGCGCGGCAACTGCTGCGGCGCATCGGGGCGACCACCGACGTGATCACCTACCTCACGGACTACACCAGGGGTCGCCTCGGTCCGGCCTTCGGTCCGCATCCGGACCTGGCCCGGCTGCCCAGCGGTGTCGACCCGTCCCTGTTCCGGCCGGGGGAGGGGCGGGACGAGACCCGTCGTCGCTACGGGCTGGGTAGCCGTCCGGTGGTCGTCTGCGTGAGCCGTCTGGTTCCGCGTAAGGGGCAGGACATGCTGATCCGGGCGCTGCCGGCGTTGCGCCGGCGGATCCCGGGCACCGCGCTGCTGCTCGTCGGCGGCGGGCCGTACCGGCAGGAGCTCACCCGGCTGGCCAGGGAGAACGACGTCGCCGAGCACGTGGTGTTCACCGGGTCGGTGCCGTGGGCGGAACTGCCGGCCCACTACGCGGCGGGGGACGTCTTCGCCATGCCGTGCCGCAACCGGCGCGCGGGGCTCGAGGTCGAGGGCCTGGGCATCGTCTTCCTCGAGGCCTCGGCGACCGGGCTGCCGGTGGTCGCCGGCCGCAGCGGGGGAGCCCCCGACGCGGTCCTCGACCAGCGGACGGGGGTGGTCGTGGACGGCCGCGATCCGCGCCCGCTGATCCGGGCCGTCGGCGACCTGCTGGCCGATCCGAACCGCGCCCGCTCGATGGGGACCGCCGGGCGGGCGTGGGTCGAGCTCCGCTGGCGCTGGGACGTCCTGGCCTCGGACCTGCGCGACCTGCTGCTCGCCTGAGCCGCCCGCGGCCGCCCGGCCCGGCCCGCGCCCGGCCCGGCCCGCGCCCGGCCCGGCCCGGCCATGCTCGGCTGGGGCGTGCGCGGGGGATCAGGAGGCGGTCCGGGCCCCCGCGTAGATGGACTCCACGGCTGCCGCGTGGCGTTCCATGATGAGGTTGCGCTTCACCTTGAGACTCGGGGTGAGCTCGCCGCCGGCGACGGTGAAGTCGTTCGGCAGGATCACGAACTTCTTGATCGACTCGGCGTGGGAGACGGTGGCGTTCGCCGCGTCCACGGCCTTCTGGACCTCGGCCAGCAGTTCCGGGTCGGTGGCGAGGTCGGCGGGGGTCACCGTCGACGGGTGGCCGTGGGTGTCGCGCCAGGAGGCGAAGGCGTCCGGGTCGAGGGTGATCAGGGCGGCGATGAACGGCCGCTGGTCGCCGATCAGCATCGCCTGGCTGATCAGCGGGTTCTCCTGGATGCGGTGTTCGAGGGGCGCCGGGGCGATGTTCTTGCCGCCCGCGGTGACGAGCAGCTCCTTCTTCCGCCCGGTGATGCGCAGATGTCCGGTCTCGTCGAGGGAGCCCAGGTCACCGGACCGCAGGAAGCCGTCGGCGTCGAGCGCCTCCTTGGCCGCCGTCTCGTCGTTGCGGTAGCCGCTCAGGACCAGGTCGCCGCGGATGAGGATCTCCCCGTCGTCGGCGATGCGGATCGTCACGCCGGGCAGCGGCAGGCCGACGGTGCCGATCTTCAGCGAATCGGGCCGGTTCACGGTCGCGGCCGCGGTGGACTCGGTGAGCCCGTACCCCTCGAAGATCGGAACGCCGATGCCCCGGTAGAAGTGGCAGAGGCGTGGGCCCAGCGGCGCGCCGCCGCTGATGGCGTGGTCGATCCGGCCGCCCATCGCGGCACGCAGCTTGCTGTAGACGAGGCGGTCGAACAAGGCGTGCCGGGCGCGCAGCAGGAAGCCGGGCCCGCCGTGGTCGAGGGCCTCGCTGTAGGCGATCGCGGTGGCCTCGGCGGCGTCGAAGATCCGGCCTTTCCCGTCGGCGTGGGCCTTGGCACGGGCGCCGGCGTGCACCTTCTCGTAGACCCTCGGCACCGCGAGCAGAAAGCTCGGGCGGACCTGGGCCAGGTCGGCCAGCAGTGTGGACGTGTCCGGCGCGTAGGCGATGCACCGCGCGCTGTTGATGATGGTGCACTGCATCGTCCGCGCCAGCACATGGGCCAGCGGCAGGATCATCAGCGTGGACGCGTCCTCGGTGAACAGGTCCGGCATGGTCGCCGCGGAGCTCATCGCGTTGAACAGCAGCGAGCGGTGGGCGAGCTCGCAGCCCTTCGGCCTGCCGGTGGTGCCGGAGGTGTAGATGATCGTGGCGATGCTGGCCGCGGTCACCCCGGCCCGCGCGGCGGCGAGCTCCTCCTCGCCGGTCCCCGCGGCGGCCCCGGCCTCGGCCAGGGTGTCGAGCGCGCCGTCGTCCAGGACGAGCACCTCGCGCAGGGCGGGAACCCGGTCGCGCACCGTGGCGACGAGTGCGGCGTTGGCCTCGGACTCGACGACGGTGAGAACGGCCTCCGAGTCCGACAGGATCCACTCGATCTGGCTGGCGCTGGACGTCTCGTAGATCGGCACGGTGACCGCGCCGGCGACCCAGACCGCGTAGTCGACGACCGTCCACTCGTACCGAGTGCGGCTCATGATCGCGACGCGGTCGCCGGGGTGCACCCCGCGGGCGGCGAGGCCGGCGGCCGTGCGGACCACCAGATCGCGGAACTCCCGCGCGGTCACGTCGGTGAACTGGCCACCCGACTTGTGGCGGACGATGACCTTCTCGGGTGTCCGTGACGCGTTGGCGAACACGGCATCGCTGAGAGTCATGTCATTCGCCACGGTGACTCGGGCGGGAGAGGTGTACTCGCGCACGGGAACTCCTTGGCTGGCGGCGGGCCGTTCGGGGTGACGTGCCGGTGCGGCGCTGATCTGCGGCGCTGCCTTCTGGTGCGGCGTGGCACTGAGGCGTGGCACTGATGGGAGGGCGGTCGGTGATCGAGAGGAGTTGGTCAAGTGACGTTAGCCTGTGAGCGCGGCCACGGCGAGCCGTCCGCGCCCGCTTATTTTCGCCCCCCGCCGCGCCGACCCGCCTGTGCGCTTTCGGGTACGGGTGCTGTGGAAGGCACGCGACTCGCCCTAAGCTCTCTCACGTGCGCGTGCATGTGGTGAGCGACGTTCACGGACGGTCGGACGCGCTCCCGGGCGCCGCCGCCGGTGCCGACGCCTTCGTCTGCCTCGGTGACCTGATTCTCTTCATCGACTACTTCGATCACGGCCGCGGGATCATGGGTGAGCTGTTCGGCGCCGAGGCGGTGGGCCGCATGATCGAACTGCGTACCGAGCAGCGGTTCGACGAGGCGCGGGAGTGGTCCAGGAAGCTCTGGGCGGGGGTCGACGGCGACCGGGCCGACGTCGTCGAGGCGGCCATCCGGCGGCAGTACGCGGCCATGTTCTCCGCGTTCCCGACGCCGACCTACCTCACCTACGGCAACGTGGACCTCCCACATCTCTACCCCGACTTCCTGCGCGACGGGATCACCCTCCTCGACGGCCAGACCACCGAGATCGGCGGGCTGACGTTCGGGTTCGTCGGCGGTGGGCTGCGCACGCCGATGAACACCCCGTACGAGATCGACGACGAGATCTACGCGGCGAAGGTGGCCGCGGTCGGCACGGTCGACGTCCTGTGCTGCCACATCCCGCCGCACGTCCCGGAGCTGGTCTACGACACGGAGGCCCGCCGGTTCGAGCGCGGCAGTGTCGCGGTGCTGGAGGCCATCCACGCGACACAGCCGCGGTACGTGCTGTTCGGCCATGTGCACCAGCCCCTGGTCGCCGAGCTCGAGATCGGCGCGACCCGATGTGTCAACGTCGGTCACTTCAACGCGCGGGGCGCGCCGTACGTCCTCGAGTGGTAGGACACCCGGCCCCGCGCCCGGGTTCCGGTAGCCTCAACGATCGATCGGGCAATCGTCCGGCGGCCCGTGACACGGGTCGCCGAACGGGTGCCGAACGGCCCGCGGAGACGGGCCGGCGGCACGGCCCGGACAGGACCGGCGGGTCCGACCAGGCCCCGCCGGGGCGATGAGATGTGGAGGTGCTGGCGGCTATGGCGGACCACGCGCAGTCGTCGATCGTCATCGATGCCAGGCCGGCCGTCATCATGGGGGCCATCGCGGACATCGCCGCCTACCCGACCTGGGTCGGCCAGATCGAACAGGCCGAGATCCTCGAGGTCGGCCCGGACGGCCGCCCGCGGCAGGCCCGGTTCCGGATCAACGCCGTCGTCGTGAAGGACGAGTTCGTCAACGAGTACACCTGGAAGGGCGACGAGCACGTCAGCTGGAGCCTCGTCTCCGGCGAGGCGATGTCGACCCAGGACGGTTCGTACACGCTGCGTGATCTCGGCGACGGCAGCACCGAGGTGACCTACGACCTCACCGTCGAGCTCAAGATCAAGATTCCCGGCCTGCTCCGTCGGAAGGTGCAGGGCGGCATCGTCGACGCGGCGCTCAAGGACCTCAAGAAGCACGTCGAGAAGCTCACCGAGAGCTGACCATCCGGTGCGGTGTGTGCTCCTGACGGGCAAGGGTGGTGGTGGGACCACGACGGTGGCGGCGGCGACGGCCACGCTCGCGGCCCAGCGCGGCCACCGGACGCTCCTGGTCTGCGCCGACCCGGCCGCCGGCCTGGCCGGCATCCTCGACCACCCGCTCGGCCCCGGTGAGGTCGAGCTCGAACCCGGGCTGTTCGGCCTCCAACTGGACCTGCGCCACGCGTTCGCCGAGCGCTGGCCGCAACTACGCGCGCTGATCTCGGCCGCGGCCCCCGCCGCCGGTGTCGACCTCCTGGAGGTCGAGGAGCTCGCCGGCCTGCCCGGCGCCCTCGAGGCGCTCACCCTGCTGGAGCTGCGCGACCGGCTCGAGTCGGACCGCTACGACGTCGTGGTCGTCGACGCAGGGCCGGCCAGCGCCGCGCTGCGGCTGCTGGCGAGCCCGGAGACGCTCGCGTGGGGCTGCCGCCGGCTCGGCTCCCCGGACGGCGTGCTCGCCCGCTGGATGCGCCCGTCGCTGGCGCTGCCGGGCCGTCTCACCGGGCGGGTGGCCGCGATCGCCGGGCCCGCCTACGAGGCGGTGTCGTGGCTGGCACGCCTGGCGCGTGACATGCGCGCCCTGCTCGCCGATCCCGTCGTGACCAGCGTGCGCCTGGTGCTGACCCCGGAGACGGCCGCGCTCGCCCAGGCCCGGCGGACCCTGAGCGCCCTGGCGCTGCACGGCATCGGCGTGGACGCGGTGGTCGCGAACCGGGTGATCGCTTCGGCCGGGGGCGACGCCTGGCGGGCCGGCTGGGCGGCGGCGCACCGTCAGCAGCTCATCGAGATCGGCGCGTTCGTCGCGCCGCTGCCCGTCCTCACCGCCGCCTACCGGGCCGGTGAGCCGCTCGGGCTGGAGGAGCTCGCCGCCTTCGGCGCCGCGGCCTACGGAGACCTCGACCCGGCCGCGGTTCTCAGCGTTCACCGGTCCGGCGAGGGGGCGGGCCCGCGGGTCGAGCGCACCGAGGGCGGCTACGCCATGTCGTTCGGCCTGCCCTTCGTCGACCGGTCGGAGGTCGACCTCGCCCGGGTCGGTGACGACCTCATCGTCAGCGTCGGCCCGCACCGGCGGCTCGTCCCGCTGCCCGCCGCGCTACGCCGGTGTGATGTGTCAGGCGCCCGGCTGGCCGAGGAGCGCCTCGTCGTGTCGTTCGTGCCGGACCCGGCCCAGTGGGTGCGCGCGTGAGCACGTCGGACGGGGTGCCCCGGGAGGTCGTCGGCTCGCTCGCCCAGGAGGCGGCGCTGCTGGCGGCGGCCGTCCGGGACTGGGCGGCGGCCAACGGCGGCCCGGACGCCGCGGACGGTCATTTCGACACCGCTGACGGGCAACCCGCCGCCACGGCACCCACCGGCACGGCACCCACCGGCGCAGCCGCCAACGCCACAGCACCCGGTGCCGCGGGACCGGACGCGCACGGCGGCCAGGACGGCTCCTGGCCATGCTGCGTCTGCCCGGTCTGCCGGGTTCTCGCCAGTGTCCGGGAGGAGCACGCGGAGGTCGCGGGCCACCTGGTCGACGCGGCAGTGTCACTGGGCGCGGCGGCGCGTGCCGCCTGGACGGTCTGGGTCGCCAGCGGGCACCGCGGCCAGGCCGCGGGTGAACCTGCCGACCCGGCCGGACCGCGACACGGTGCAACCGGCTGGGAGCGTAGCGAAGCGGCCGCCGGGGATCGGGTTCGTCCGGCCGAGGCGGGGCACGGTGGCGGCGCCGACCGCCTTCCCGGGCAGGCGGCGGCGCCGCACGACAGCGGCGGCCCGGCCGCCCGGGAACGGGGAGCCGGGACCGACCGCGATCCGTTCCCCGCGCCGGGCTTCCCACCGCCGGGCTTCCCACCACCAGGCCGGGGCCGCGAGACGGGCGCCGGCCTTACAACGTCCGAGGGGTCGCCCCGACCCCGCGTCCAGAAGATCGATGTGAGGTGAGCGCACAGTGACCACCGGGTCAGCGGCCGCCCCCGAGGGGGACGGCGACCTGGCGATCGGAGTCGACGTCGGCGGGACGAAAGTCGCCGCCGGTGTCGTCGACGCCCAGGGCAGGATGCTGGCCTCCGCCCGACGGCCCACCCCGAGCCATGCCCCGGCCGAGGTCGCCGACGCCATCGCCGAGCTCGTCGCCGGGCTCCGCCAGGAGTACGACGTCCGCGCCGTGGGCATCGGCGCGGCGGGATGGATCGACCGCGACCGGTCGACCGTCCTCTTCGCCCCGAACCTGGCCTGGCGCGACGAGCCGCTGCGCGACGTCGTGGCGGAGCGGGTCGGCCTGCCCGTGGTCGTCGAGAACGACGCCAACGCGATGGCCTGGGCCGAGTACCGCTTCGGCGCCGGGCGCGGCCAGGCCGACCTCGTCTGCGTCACCGTCGGCACCGGTATCGGCGGCGGCATCGTCCTGGACGGCCGGCTGCACCGCGGCGCGTTCGGCATCGGCGCCGAGATGGGCCACATGCAGGTGGTCCCGGGCGGCCATCTGTGCGGGTGTGGGAACCATGGCTGCTGGGAGCAGTACGCCAGCGGACGGGCCCTCGTCCGGGTGGCCCAGGAGATGGCCACAGCGTCCCCGGAGGCTGCCCGCCGGATGCTGGCCGGGCGCGCCGTCGAGGAGCTGAGCGGGCCGGACGTCACCGCCGCCGCCCAGGACGGCGACCCGGCCGCGGTGAAGTGCTTCGAGGAGATCGGCCACTGGCTCGGCCAGGGCCTGGCGAGCCTGACGGCGATCCTCGACCCCGGCCGGTTCGTCATCGGTGGCGGAGTGTCGGACGCGGGGGACCTGCTGGTCGGCCCCGCCCGTGCCCAGTACCGGGCGGGGCTGTCGGGCCGCGGGCACCGGCCGGAAGCCGACGTGGTGGTGGCCACCCTCGGCTCCTCCGCCGGCATCGTCGGCGCCGCCGACCTCGCCCGCCGGTAGCCGCCGGCCGGCCGGGCACCGCGGGGGCATCGGGGCTCGGTTGGGCCCCGGTCCGGGCTGAAAGCGATAAACATTCGTACCGCCCCGGCCGCTATGCACGGCAGCCGAGGAACCGTGGCCGTTGAGTGACAGCCACGACTCACTCAACGGCCACACTTCGCCCGGCGGCGGAGCCGGCCGTGCATAACAGCTGGTGGTGCGGTTCGGGGGGAGGGAGGGGGAGAGGGAGGGAGGGGGGATCCGGGTATTTCGGGGCGCTGTGAGGGCGGTGCTGAGTGGGGACGGGGGCGCAGGAGCGGGTAGGTAGGGGTGCTTCGTGGTATATGTCGCCGAGCAGCGGCCGTTTCATGTTCGCTTTGGCTGGGGTGGTGCGGATCTGGCCGTTCTGGCGCCGGCGAGCGACACCGTCGTGATCGTTGATGTCCTGCGGTTCACGACGGCGGTGAGCGTCGCCGTGACCCGGGGCGCGCAGGTGCTGCCCTTCCGCTGGCGCGACGCCACCGCCAGGCGGTTCGCCGCGGAGCGCGGGGCGGTGCTCGCCGGCCTGCGTGAGGATCCGGCAACGCCGTGGTCCCTGTCGCCCACCGACCTCGCCCACATTCCAGCCGGCACCCGTCTGGTCCTGCCCTCGCCGAACGGCGCCGCTCTGTCAGCCGCAGCAGCCGACATCGGGGCGACCCTGATCGCTGGATGCCTGCGCAACGCGGCGGCGGTGGGCAACCTGCTCGCGGACGAAGTCGCCGCAGGCCGGTACATCGCGGTGATCGCCGCGGGCGAACGGTGGCCCGACCCGTCAGGGCGCGAGCATGCCGGTCCGCTGCGTCCCGCTGTCGACGACCTGCTCGGCGCCGGCGCGGTCATCGCCAGTGCCGTCGACGCGGGTGCGCTGCCCCGATCACGGGTCTCCCCGGAGGCCCGAGCTGCCATGGCCGCCTTCCGTTCGGCCGAGCCCGACCTTCACGACGAGCTACGTGGGTCCGTCTCCGGGCGGGAGCTGTTGAATCTGGGCTGGGACGACGACGTCGCATCCGCCGCGCAGCTCAACGCCGACCCGATCGTGCCCGTTCTGCACAGCGGCGCGTTCTCGTCCTCCGCGGATCAGGTCTGGTAGTCGGGGACGAGCTCGGTCGCGAGCTGCTCCAGGAAGAGGCCGGCGTCGGCGACCACTCCGAGGGCCTGGGCCGAGGTGCGGTCGGTGAGGCCGGAGACGATCGACGGGTTCGTGTCGACGCAGGCCACCGGGACCGACGCCGGCAGGATGTTCCCGGTGGCGACCGAGTGCAGGGTGGTCGCGACCATCACCGTGAAGCCGACGCCGCGCAGCGCGGCCCGCATCGCGCGCTGCCCGGCGACGACGTCGGTGTACACGTCGGGCAGCGGGCCGTCGTCGCGGACCGAGCCGACGAGGACGAACGACTTGCCGGCCTTCACCATCGCGTGCATGACACCCTTGGTGACCAGGCCGGACTCGACCGCGGCCCGGATCGACCCGGCCCGGCGGATCGTGTTGACGGTGCGGATGTGCTGCTCGTTGCCGCGCTGCACCCGCCGGCTGTGCGGCGAGCCCAGACCCAGCGCGCTGCCGAACAGGGCGCGCTCGAGGTCGAGGGTGGCCAGCGCGTTCCCGCCGAACAGCACGTCGACGTAACCCGCCTCGACCAGGGCGGTCAGCGCGCGGGAGGCGCCGGTGCTGACCACCGCGCGCCCGGCCACCCACAGCACCTGGTAGCCCTCGGCCTTGACCTCGCGGATCTGGCGGGCGATCGCCTTGACCAGGACGGCCTGCGGCTGGGCCGCGGTGGAGCTGAATGTCGACATCGACGCGAACTCGCCGTGCAGCCGGGTCGAGTGGTCCGAGACGGGCAGGACGACCTTGACCCCGTCGATGCCACAGACGATCACGTCGCCGGCGCGGACGTCGGCCACCGGGACGGTGCGCACCCGGCCGCCGGAGACGATCAGCCCACAGTCCATCTCCGGGTGCTCGACAGGCACCCACTGCCCGTCGAGGTGCACGACGGTCTCCAGGTTCGTCGTCGAGTAGAAGTCCTCCGGGAAGACGCCGTCCGCGTCGGCCACGCACATCCGCGCCTCGCCGGGGACGAGCTTGTTCACCCCGTGCACCTGCACCCGCATCAGGATCCGGGCCAGCCTGGACGCCGACTCCGCCCCGACCGTGACCACGGCGTGCGACTCGTCGTCGTGGGTCCGGCCGAGGTCGATCTTGTCGACCCGGTAGTCACCGCCGTAGGCCAGGACGTCGTCCAGCACCCGCGCCAGCACACCGGTGTCCATCAGGTGCCCGTGCACCTCGACCTGCTCGTGGAAACGCACGCCGCCGTCCTTCCGCCGTCATCTGTCGGTCGCCGTACCCGACACCGCGCCGGCAGGTCGGGCTGGTTGGAGCAACGCCGACCGCCCCGGCCCGCCCCCCGCGCGGCCGGTGCCGGGGCGGGGGCCGGCCCCCCCGCCCCCCGCCCCGCCCCCCCGGGGCCCGCGCCCGGGCGGCCGCGATCAGACGACCGCGCCGTCGTCCGGTCCGTCGAAGTCCGTCGGCGGCCGGTCGCCCATGCGGGCCACGAGCGTCCCGACGCCTCCGAGAATGAGCAGGACGCCCGCGACGTCCTGGGAACGTGACTGGTTGAGCCCGATCAGGGTCGGGACCACCAGGATCGCGACGCCGAGCGCGATGGAGCCCAGCGCCCAGCGGGTGACCGGCCGCAGCTTCGGGACCGGCGGTGGCGGTGGCGGCACGTAGTGATCGCCGTCGTCCGCGCCCGGATACTCGGGAGCGTCGCGACCCGCGGTGCCGAAGGCGGCCCGCACGGCGGCGTCGAGCCCCGCGATGCCGTCGAGCGGGGAGCGGTTGTCCCGCCCGCGGCTGTTTCCCGCGCGGTCCGCTTCGTCGTCGGCCCCGGCCTCGCCCTGGCGGCCCGTGCCTGCGTTGGGGCGGTCCTCGCTCGATCCGTCGAGATCCACCGGGGCGGCACCGTCCGTGCCGCGGCCGAGCGGGGACGCCGGCTCGGTGCGCTCGGTGCCCGGGTCGGTGTCGTCGCCAGCGAGGTGGCGCCCGTCCGGCGGCATGCCGTCGGGCTGCCGACCCGCGGGCCTGATGATGATGACGGACGGCCGTCGGGGCTCGTCGATGTCCTCGGCGGCCGGCCACAGCCGCTCGCCTGGCGGCGGCTCCTGGTCGAACCGGGCGATCAGCTCGAGGAAGGCCGCCTCGTCGGCGGCCGGTGAGCGGCGCTCCCGGGGGGTCCGCCGGCCCGCCGCGTCCGCCCCGCTGTCGGTCAGGCTCGGTGAGGCGGTGTCGGCGCGCGTGGCCCCCCGGTCCGGGGAACCAGCTGCGTCCGGACCAGTCGCCTCCGGGGAACCAGCCGTATCGGGGGAACCAGCCGCCTGCGGCGAACCGGCATCCGGTGCCGTGCCGTCCTCTCGTCCCTCGCCAGAGCCGGCAGCTCCCGCTTCCGCGTTCGGCGACTCCACCGGACGGCCTGAGCCGGGGGCTCCCGCGGAGCCTGAACCACCGGCAGCCGCCTGATCCGCCGCCGCTGCCGCGCCCGTCGCGGGGGGTGACGTCGGCTCGGTGGGGATCTCGTCGGGGTCAGCGTCCGGCTGCCCGAAACCCGCCGGGTTCTCAGGCATGACGGCCCGGCCTCGGCTCGGGCTGGCCGGAGCCGGCCGGCCCCGGCGTCGCGGCGACGAAGTCGATGCTCCCCTTGAAGATCGTTTCCTTGTCGTGGTCGAGGGTGGCCACGTGGTAGCTGTAGTGCAGCAGCCGTTCCTCGGCGGGCGCGGACGTGAGACCCGCGAGCAGCAGGCGCCCGGACGTCGGCTCGACCACATGATCGGTCACGCTCCGGTAGGCCAGCACCGGGCACACCACCCGGCCGAGGTCCGCCAGGGTCACCGCCCACAGCTCGCGCAGCGAGGCGAACGCCCTGGTCGGAACACGCGAGTAGCCGACCTCCGTCGCGGCGGGATCACGGATGTCGTTCGCGACCCCGGGCACCGTCGGCAGGATCCGCCACAGCAGCGGCGCCAGCGCGGCCGTCCGCCGGTCCGTGCCGAGGCTGGCGTTGACGGTGACCGCTCCCGCGACCTTGTCGCCGTGCTCCTCGGCGAGGCGCAGCGTGAGCGTCGCGCCCATCGACAGGCCCATGACGAAGACCCGGTCGCAGGAGGCGCTCAGCCGGCCGAAGGCCGCGTCCGCGGCGCCGTACCAGTCCTGCCAGGTCGTGGTGGTCATGTCCTGCCACCGGGTGCCGTGGCCGGGTAGCCGCGGGCAGCTCACGCGCAGGCCGGCCGCGGCGAGATGATCACCCCACGGTCGCATGCTCTGCGGCGAGCCGGTGAAGCCGTGCACGAGCAGCACACCCGCGCCGTCGCCACCACCGCCGTCGAGATCGAAGGGCTCGGCGCCGGGCAGGATCGCCGGCTCCGGGACTCCCGCCATGGTGATCCGCTCCCTCCGCGTCGAGCGCCCGCGACGCGCCCGCCGCGGTTCATGACGTGGGCGCCTCCGTGACCGTGCGTGCGCCGGCTGGCGTCGACCGCCGGCCCGCATCGCCTGTCGGCCGGCAGCGACCGCCAGTCACCCGACTGTCACCTGCCGTCCGTCGCCGTGCTGGGAAACGACGCCGACCTTCGCATGCTCGCACGCCCCGGGCCGACTGGCCATGGCCGTGCGCCTTTCCATCATCCCGGACGAACCGGTCGTCGCCGGAGTGTGTTCCCTCCGGTGCGCTCCGCGTGCTCCCGGCGCGTTCCCACCGGCACCGGCCGGCAGGATGTCGGCGGGACGTCTCCGTGACGTCTCCGTGATGTCTCCGTGATGTCGGCGGGACGTCGGGGTACGGGATGTCGGGTGAGGTCGGTGGGATCGATGGAGATCCGCCCGCCCGGCGTGGGCCGGGCCGGCTCTCGCCGTGGCCCGCGGCGGGCCCGCTCCCGGCTCGCCGGGCCCGCGCCGGACAATGACACACCGACGTCTGTGCCGCGTGGGTGGACGACGTCGTGAGGGGTCCATATGGTCACCCCGGGCAACCCGTTCATGTCCGATCCTCGTCCCGAGGTCGTGGCGCTCGCCCTGACTCACCGTGTCGGGCACGCGTCCGGCCGTCGGGTGGGTTCGGGCGCGGACGTCCGGGAATGCCGCCAGAGGGCGGTGGTGCGACGAAGCGGGGAGCTTGCGTGTTGTACTGGGTCGTCAAGGCCATCCTGACGCCGATCCTGCGGGTGTTCTGGCGTCCGTGGGTCGAGGGTCTCGAACACGTGCCCGCGCGTGGGCCGGTGATCCTGGCGAGCAACCACCTGAGCTTCCTCGACTCCTTCTTCCTGCCGCTGGTCGTGCCGCGGCGGATCACCTTCCTCGCGAAGAGTGACTACTTCACCGGTGTCGGGCTGAAGGGCTGGAGCAAGCGGAAGTTCTTCTCCGGCGTCGGCCAGGTCCCGATCGACCGCAGCGGCGGGAAGGCGAGCGAGGGCGCGCTGCGCACGGGCGTGCGGGTACTCGGCAACGGCGAGCTGCTCGGCATCTACCCGGAGGGGACCCGCTCGCCCGACGGCCGGCTCTACCGCGGCAAGATCGGCGTGGCCCGGATGGCGCTGGAGGCCGGGGTGCCCGTGATCCCGGTCGCGATGATCGGCACGTTCGAGGTCCAGCCGCTGGGCCGGCTCGTCCCGCGGATCCGCCGGGTCGGCATCCGGATCGGCCGTCCGCTCGACTTCAGCCGGTACGCCGGGATGGCCGACGACCGTTTCGTGCTGCGCTCCATGACCGACGAGATCATGTACGAGCTGATGTCGCTGTCGGGCCAGGAGTACGTCGACATGTACGCGCAGCGGCGGAAGGAGGAGCTCGCCGCGGCCCGCGAGGCGCAGGCAGCCTCCGCCGCGCCGGCCGACCCGCGCCCCGAGGCCGGCACCCGATCCGAGCCGGACCCGCGGCCCGACACCGGCTCGCGCTCCGAGACCACCGCACGCTCCGAGGCCGGCTCGCGGTCCGAGACCGGCCCGCGGTCCGAGAACGGTCCGCGTCCGCTGCAGGACCGGCGCGCAGGGGACTCTTCTCCCGGCGCCTCTCCCGGCGCCGTACCCCCTGCCGGTGAGCCGCCGGTTCGTAGGGCGGTCTGAGCGGTTCCGCGCCGGCACGGCAAGATTGCACGGTGCGCGGCTTTGCGGGTGGTTCGCGAAAGGGAGACGGCCGCCGGGGCGGCCGCCCGGCCAGGTGGGCGACGGTGGTGCTCGCGGCCGCCCTCGTCGCCGCCCCCCTCCCGTCCTACGTCGGGATAGGCCTGTCCGGCCGGGCCGCCGCCACGACCGCGCGGGTCTCGACGTCCACCCCGGCCCAGCCGCCGGCGTCCGTGCCCGGCGGTGCCGGTGCCGGCACGCCGACCGCCGTGGCCACCCAGGTCCCGCCGGGCACCGTGACGCGCACCGGCACCCACCTCACCGACAGCGCCGGACGGGTCGTCCTGCCCCGCGGTGTCACCGTCCCGGCCGGGCGGGTCCCCACCGCCGGCGAGATCGCGCAGTGGCTCGACTTCGGCTTCACCGGCCTGCGCCTGGAGATCCCGATGACCCGTGGCGGACTGTTCCCGCCGTCGGGCGAGGCCCCGCCACCGGGCGACCGGGAGCTGGGCGGCCTCGACCAGGCGGGCGCGGTCGTCCGGGAGCTGGCCGGCCGCGGGTTCACCGTGGTGCTGCGGATCGTCCCGGGCGCCGCCGGCTACACCCCCTCGGCCGCGGATCTGACGTCCGGTCTGACCCGCCTGGCCGGCCGTTTCGGCGGGGTGGCCGGGTTGATCGGCTACGAGGTGCCGGCCGGGGTCGGCTCGGCCGATCTCGCCGGCGCCGTGCGGGCCGTCGACACGAACCACACGCTCTGGGTCGAGCAGCCGGCGCCGTTCGACCCCGCGGCGCGGGTCGCGGCCGCCGAGGGGGCCGGGTACGTCACCGGCTGGGTGGACGGCTCCGCGCGCCGGGCCGCCGCGCTGGCCGATGCCGGGGACGCGTTCGGGCTTGGCTGGTTCTTCGACGGCCCGGCCGCCGAGTCCTCCGCGACCGGCATCGGACCAGGTGAGGTGCGGGCGCTCACCGCGCCCCCGGCGGAGATCGTGCGGCCCTACCCGGCCGCTGTGGCGGGCACGCCGGAGTCGTTCAAGCGCGACGGCGCGGGCGTCTTCCGTCTCGTCTACCAGCCGTCCCGGGCCGGCGGCGGGACGTTCGCCCCGGGCACGGCGACGGCGGTCGTCCTGCCCGCGTGGGCCTATCCGTCGGGCTACCAGGCGCGGGTCACCGGTGGCCAGGTCACCTCCTCGCCCGGAGCCGGGGTGCTGTGCGTGGTCGCGGGGGCGGGCGCGACCCGGGTCAGCGTGGAGGTGACGCCTGCCGCCGGCGCGCCGGCGCCGGTCGCGCCCACCCGTGCGGGTGGCGCCACCTGCGCCGCCGCCCCGGGAGCGGGGCCGGGGAGCGCCGGCGCGGCGGCGGGGCAGCCGCCGTCCGGGGCACCCGCGGCGACCTCCGCGGCCGACGACTCCGACCCCGTCCTGCTCCTGCTGGTCCTTCCGCTGCTGGGCGCCGCCATGGCGGCCGCCGTGCTCGGCCCCGTCTTCCTCCGGCTACGCCGCCGCTGACCAGCGCCGCCCCGGCCCCTGGCCGGCACCCCGGCTGGGGGCGGGCGGTCTCCGGCGGGTCGGCGGGGCGGAGCACACTGGGGGTGTGGGCGGCCGTTTCTTCTACGACACCGAGTTCATCGAGCGCGACGACGGCGGCCATCACTGGCTCGACCTGGTCAGCATCGGGATCGTCAGCGAGGACGGGACGAGGGAGCTCTACGCCGTCTCGACGGAGTTCGACCCCTCGCACGCCGTCCCCTGGGTGCGCCGCAACGTCCTGGACCGCCTGCCATCGCCGTCCAGCCCGGCCTGGATGTCGCGGGAGCGGATCCGGGACGAGGTGGCGCAGTTCCTCACGGCGAACGGCTCGCCGGAGCTGTGGGCCTGGTACGCCGCCTACGACCATGTCGTGCTCTGCCAGCTCTTCGGGAAGATGCCCGCGCTGCCGCGCCGGTTGCCGCGGTTCACCCGGGACCTGCGCCAGCTCTGGGAGGACGTCGGCAGCCCCAGCCTGCCGCCGCCGCCGCCCGACGCGCACGACGCGCTGGCCGACGCGCGGCACAACCTGGCCCGCTGGGCCGTCCTCGCGCCGCTGCGCGCCGAGCTCGCCCCGAGGGCGCCCGGGCACTCCGCCAACTGACGGAACGATCAGCCGGCGGAACGTGGTTGAGTGGCCACGCCGTGTTTACGGTGAGGGGCTGGTCGGGGTCTCCGGGGAGCTAGGCTGCCGCCGGCAGATGTGCCGCAGATCGGGGGCGACTCGAACAGAGAGGGCCCTGGGGCGTGAAGATCGGTGTGCTGACCGGCGGTGGCGACTGTCCTGGTCTGAACGCGGTGATCCGTGCCGTCGTACGCAAGGGCGTCGGCGTCTACGGGCACAGCTTCGTCGGGTTCCGGGACGGCTGGCGCGGACCACTGGAGAACGACACCGTCCCGTTGGACGTGACGGCCGTGCGCGGCATCCTGCCCCGCGGCGGGACCATCCTCGGTTCCAGCCGGACGAATCCGTTCGCCTCGGCGGACGGTCCGTCCCGCATCCGGGAGACCCTTGACCGCACGGGCGTGGACGCCATCGTCGCCGTCGGCGGCGAGGACACCCTCGGCGCCGCCGCGCGCCTGCACGCCGAGGGCATCCCGGTCGTCGGGGTGCCGAAGACGATCGACAACGATCTCTCCGCGACCGACTACACGTTCGGCTTCGACACCGCGGTGAACATCGCGATGGAGGCCATCGACCGCCTGCACACGACGGCGGAGAGCCACCACCGCGTCCTCGTCGTCGAGGTGATGGGCCGCCACGCCGGGTGGATCGCCCTGCACAGCGGGATGGCGGCCGGCGCGAACGTCATCCTCATCCCCGAGCGGCCCTTCGACATCGACAAGGTCTGCGCCTTCGTCGAGCAGCGCTTCGCCACCCGCTACGCGCCGATCATCGTGGTGGCCGAGGGCGCCCGGCCGATCGCCGGCACCGCCATGGCCAGAGAGGGCGAGCTGGACGCCTTCGGTCACGTGCGCCTGCAGGGCATCTCCGGCCTGCTCGAGACCGAGATCCGCGGCCGGACGGGCCGGGAGACCCGGGCGACGGTGCTCGGCCACGTCCAGCGCGGCGGGACGCCGACCGCCTTCGACCGCTGGCTGGCCACCCGGTTCGGGCTGCACGCCGTCGACGCCGTGCACGAGGGCGACTTCGGGACGATGGTCGCCCTGCACGGCACGCGGATCGACCGGGTTCCGCTCAGCGAGGCGACCGGCGAGCTCAAGACCGTCCCCGAGCACCTCTACGGCGAGGCGGAGGTCTTCTTCGGCTGACGTGCCGGTGGATGAGGGGAGCTCGACCGGCCGGCACAAACCGCGGGAGATGTCGGCGCCGTAGCCGTACCCTGGTGACTCGTGAGCAACGACCTGGACATCTGGCGGAGCCTCCCAGCCAGGCAGCAGCCCTCCTGGCCCGACCAGGAGGAGCTGGCGGCAGCGTTCGCCGAGCTCTCGGCCCTGCCGCCGCTGGTGACCGCGCCGGAGGTGCGCTCGCTGACCGACCGTCTCGCGATGGTGGCCCGCGGCGAGGCGTTTCTGCTCCAGGGCGGTGACTGCGCGGAGACCTTCGCGGCCAACACCGCGGACAAGATCCGCGACAAGGTCAAGACCCTGCTGCAGATGGCGGTCGCCCTGACCTACGGCGCCAGCACGCCGGTGGTCAAGGTGGCCCGCATCGCCGGCCAGTACGCCAAGCCGCGCTCGGCCGACATCGAGGCCTCGACCGGGCTGCCCTCCTACCGGGGCGACGCGGTGAACGACATCACGCCGAACGCGCAGGCCCGCCGTCCGAACCCGAAGCGGATGGTCGACGCCTACCACCAGAGCGCCGTCGCGCTGAACCTGGTGCGGGCGTTCGCGACCGGCGGCTTCGCGGACCTGCACAAGGTTCACGAGTGGAACAAGGCGTTCGTGCGCGACTCGGCCGCCGGCCGCCGCTATGAGCTGATGGCCGTCGACATCGAGCGGGCGCTGGCGTTCATGGCCGCCTGCGGCATCGACCCGGACCGCACGGCGGCCCTGACCGGTGTCGAGATGTTCACCAGCCACGAGGGCCTGCTGATGGAGTACGAGCGGGCGCTCACCCGCACCGAGGAGTCGACCGGCGAGGTCTACGACCTGTCGGCGCACATGATCTGGATCGGTGAGCGCACCCGTGACCTCGACGGCGCCCACGTCGACTTCCTCTCCCGGGTCGGCAACCCGATCGGCTGCAAGATCGGCCCGAAGGCGACGCCGGACGAGGTCGTGGCGCTCACCGAGCGACTCAACCCCGACCACGTCCCCGGCCGGCTGACGCTGATCGCGCGGATGGGCGCCAAGCGGGTGCGCGACGCCCTCCCGCCGATCATCGACAAGGTGAACTCGGCCGGGCACCCCGTGGTGTGGTCGTGCGACCCGATGCACGGCAACACCCGCGACGTCGGCGGCGTGAAGACCCGGCACTTCGACGACGTCCTCGACGAGGTCTTCGGGTTCTTCGAGGTGCACAAGGGGCTCGGGACGCACCCCGGTGGCCTGCACATCGAGCTGACCGGCGAGAACGTCACCGAGTGCCTCGGCGGCGCGGAGATGATCGGCGAGGCCGACCTCGGTGGCCGCTACGAGACGGCCTGCGATCCGCGGCTGAACACCGGCCAGGCGCTCGAGCTGGCCTTCCTGGTGGCCGAGTCGCTGCAGCAGGCCCGCGCGGAGCGCGACACACACACCCGCTGACCGGTGTCCCGCCCGCCCCTGGCACAGGCCCGGGGCGGGCGGTCACGGCTGCCCGGCCGGCGCGTTCCCTCCGGTGACGTCCTCGGTGGCCTCGGTCGTCGGGGTGGCTGCCGCGCTCGCTGTGGTCTTCGAAGTGACCGTGCTTTTCGGGGTGACCGTGGTCTTCGGGGTGACCGCGGTTCCGCCGGTCGGCTCCGCCTCGCCGGTCGGTGTCGTCGAGCTGGTCGGCGTCGTCCCGGCGGTCGGGGCTGTCTCGGGGCTGGGCGGTTCCGTGCTGTCCGGGGCGGCCTCGGCCGCCCACTCCCCGAAGACGGCCTTCTCCGCCAGCGGGTCGTCCGACGCCGCCGGTGACGGCTGAGCGACGGGGGACACCTCGGGCCGCGGACCGTCCGACCACGAACCGTCCGCCGGAGTCTGCTCGGCCCCGCCACCGGCGTGATCGTCGACCGCGGGATCACCGGCGGGATCACCGGCGGGGTCGTCGCCGGGGCCGACCGCCTTCGCGGGCGCGTCGAACGTCTCGAGGACGTCCGGCGGCGTCGTGGGGGAGGGCTGTGTCGACGTGCCGCCGCCGGGATGCCCGCCCGTCGGCGGCGGTGCCGACGGCTCTGGTTCCAGAACAAGCGGGAGGTCGGATGCCGACCGGTCCGCCGGCGGGGCGCCCGGATCTCCGGGAACCGTGCCGGGTGGCGGCGATGCGGGCGTGGGCGTCGACGCCTGCCCGGATGCCGCTGGCTGGTCGGGCGCTGACGGCTTGTCGGACGCCGATGGCTGGTCAGGTGTCAGTGACTGTGCCGGTGTGAGGAAGGGCAGGCCGGGGAGGAACCCGCCGGCCATGCCGCCGATCGCCGCGGGGACGGTCGGCACGGGCGCCGTAGCCCGCGGCCCGGTGGACTGTCGCTGGAAGTCGCCGCGCTCAGTGACCGTCGGGCTGGTCATCCCGTCGGCCGAACGTGCCCGGCCGGTCGGGTCAGGTGAGGTGCCGCCGCTCGCCGTCCCGGCCGTCATGCCGCCGTGCCTCGCCGCGGTGCCGGCCCCGGACGGCCCGTCGGCCTCCGGGGCGGTGACGGCCAGCGCCGAGTCGACGTCGTGGATGATCTGCCGAGCCTTGTCCGCGCCGGGTACCGAGCCGGTCGGCAGCGCGTCGAACAGCGCCTCGAGGCGCGTCGACTGGTCCGCGGCGAACTCGTTCAGGGTCGCCCGGGCGTCGCGGCTGCCCGCGAGCGCCTCCTCGATCAGGACCGTGCTCCCCGCCCCGGCCTCGTCGCACCAGTCGCGCAGCAGCCTGGTCACCGTGCCGATGTCCCCGTCCGTGGCCGGACGTCCCTCGGGCGCCGCGTGGCTCGGGGAGGAAGCGGCCGGATCGGGGGTCGCGGCGCCCGCCGGCACCGATTCGCCCGTTCGCACCAGGCCGCCCGCGACCGGCTCGCCTGTCTGCTCTGGCGCCGCCTCTGTCGGCGGCACCCCGGCAGATCCGGGGCCCGGGGTCGTTGCTGAAAGTGGCTGGCCCGAGGGCGATCCGGCGGCACCGCCGCCGGCCAGGTCGCCGCCAGCTGGGTCGCCGTCAGCTGGGGCGCCGTCAGTTGGGCCGAGGCCAGCCGTGGTTCCGCCGGTGGCGGGGGAGCCGGTGCGCGTGCCGGCGGGTGGCCGGGCTGCCGGATGGACGACCGCGGCGAGCTCGTCCATCCGGTTCCGGGCGACGGAGAGATGGATCTTGGCGCGATCGACGCGGTTGCCGGCCAGGCTGACCTGAATCTGCTCGACCTGCCGCTTCACTCCGTAGAGCAGCTCACCGGGCAGGGCCTGCTCGGCGCTCACGGCGACGCCCACCGTCGCGACCGAGGCGGCCAGTGCCCCGATCAGGGCCGGCCGGGCGGCGCGCAACGCCTGCCGGACGCCCATCCCGCCTGGCCGGGTGACGAGCGCGGCGGGCCGGGCCGGACGAGCCGGTCTAGCCGGCCGGGCCGGTCGGGTCGGCCGGGCCGGTCGGGTCGGCTGTGCCCGCCGGGTGCTCTCAGTCGCGCCGACGGTTTCCCTGCCGTTGCCCGCACCAACCTCGTGGGTGCCGCGGGCGCCGATCGGCTCGGCGAGGAGCATCGCCCGGATCTCGGCGCGGACCCGGGGGGACATCGCCGGCGCGGGCAGCGCACCGGGCAGCGCCCGCAGGGTCGCGACCGCGCGCGCCAGCTGCAGCTCGGTCTCGTCGAGGGGCTCACGCCGGCCGTCGAGCACCTCGGCGGCGCGGCCGGCCCGCCCGCCGCGCCAGCGCGGTCCGCGCCCTGCCGCCACGTCGCCCCCCGCGCTCCTCGTTCCCCTGCCCCGGCCCGCGGTCCCGGTGAAGATCGACCGTACCCGATCGGGGGTGCCGGTAACCGCGATCCCGGGCGTGTCTCGTCACGGGGACGAGTGGCCTCCTCGCAGCGTGCCGCAATCGGTGTCAGGTGGAACTCACGCTCCGGCCCGCACCCGGCCCAGGGATCAGTTGCCTACGCGGAACTCCGTCTTGAGATGGACGGTGCTGCCCTTCTCGATCTTGCGGCCGGCCTTGGGGCTCTGCCCCGTGACCCGCTCCGCGAACCAGTTCGACCGGTCGGCGTTGAGCCCGAGGCGGTTGAGGATGCGCTCGGCGTCCGACCAGGACTTGCCCACCACGTTCGGGACCGTGACCATGACGCCGCTGCCGTCGCCGTCCCCGGAGTCGGCCTCCTGGGCGACGAAGAGCGTCACCGCCCCGCCGGCGTTCACCCGCTGGCCGGGGTCGGGCGACGAGCGGACCACATGACCGGGATCCACGCTGTCGCTGGCGACATTGCTCTGCTGGACCGTGAGGTTGAGGTTCAGCGAGTCGAGGCGCGCCTTGGCCTCGTCGAAGGTCATCCCGATGATGTCGCTGGGGACGGCGACCGAGGACGGCCCGCTGCTGAGCACGAGCTTCACCGACGTGCTCGGGTCGACGACCGCCCCGGCCGCGGGCTCGGTACGGATGACCTGGCCCTGCGGCACCGTGTCGCTCGCCTCGCTGCTGCGCCCGCCGTCCGCCAGCTTCGCCTCGGTCAGCTTCGGCAGTGCCTGGTCGACGGTCAGGCCGGCGAGGTCCGGCACGGTGGCCTTGGGGACGCCGGAGCTCAGCCGCAGCGTCACGACGGCGCCGTCGCTGACCGCGGCGCCATCCTTCGGGTCCTGCTCGACGACGTGCCCCTGCGGGATCTGGGCGCTGGCGATCTCCGCGCCGTAGGTGAAAGCCAGGCCGGCGTCGCGCAGGTCCTGCTCGGCGTCCGCCTTGGCCAGGCCGATCAGCTTTGGTACCTCGGGCTTCCCGCCGCCGACGAGCGACCGCAGCATGAGCACCCCGAGCACGAGGCACACGACGACCACCGCGGCGATGACGGCGGGGCCGACCGGCAGCCGCGAGCCGGGCCCCGACCGCTGGGCCCGCCGCCGCCCGCCCGAGGACGAGCCGGAGCCCGTGCCCAGCATGCTGGTCGGGGCGACCTGCGGCCCGGCGGGCGGCCGGGGCGGTGCCGGACGCGGCGGCGCCGCCAGCGGGCCGGTGAAGCCGGAGTGGTACTCCTCCCCGGCGTCCGGCGCCGGAAGGTAGGGCAGGATCGCGCGCAACTCGGCCAGCAGCGCGGCGCCGTCGGCCGGCCGGTGGTTCGGGTCGCGGGCGGTGGCCCGCAGCGTCAGCGCGTCCAGCTCGGCGGGGACGTCCGGCACGACCGTGGACGGCGCCGGCACGTCACCGTGCACCGACTGGTAGGCGACCGACATCGGCGTCTCACCGGTGTGCGGCAGGTTGCCGGTGATCATCTCGAACAGCATCACGCCGGCCGCGTAGACGTCGCTGCGCATGCCCGCGGTGCCGTGCGTGACCTGCTCGGGGGCCAGGTAGCCGACCGTCCCCATCACCACTCCGCCGGTGAGGGCCGCCGTGGGATTGGTGACCGGCCGGGCCAGGCCGAAGTCGGCGACCTTCACCCGGCCGTCGTCACCGAGCAGGATGTTCTCCGGCTTGATGTCGCGGTGGATGATGCCGGCCGCGTGCGCCGCGGCGAGCGCCTCGGCCACCGGCTCGAAGATCTCGACGACCTCGGCGACGGTGAGCCGCCCGCGCATCCCCAGGTGCTGGCGCAGCGAGCGCCCGCGGACCAGCTCCATCACCAGGTAGTGCAGGACACCGGCCGGGCTGGTGTCGGACCCCTGGTCGAGAATCGAGACGGCGCACGGCGTGTTCAGCCGCGCGACCGCGTTCGCCTCCCGGTGGAACCTGGCCACGAACTCCGGGTCGTGGCTGAGGTTCGGATGCATGATCTTGAGGGCGACGAACCGGTCGAGCCGGTTGTCATGGGCGACGTACACCGTCGCCATCCCGCCGACGGCGAGCCGCTCCTGGGCGGTGTACCGCCCGTCCAGGAGACGACCTATGACGGGGTCGGCCACGGTGGAATCCACATGCACAGTTTACGATCGGCCGCCCGATCGGCCAGACAGTGGTCTTACTGCGCAATTGGCTATGAGATGTACCCGAACGGGCGGGATGTTCGTCACAAAATCTGGAATTCCAGCCGTGCGTTCGATCCCCGGCCGCTCGGTCGGGGCCGGTCGATCTCGCGTGGGCGCGCCCTGTGACGCCGCGACGGGAGGCCGCTACGGGACGCGTTGTCTGTCCGGGTTCGCCGGAGCCGCTGGTCCGCCGCGCGCGGCGGCTTAGACTGTGGCGTGACCGGGGAGCCCGCGGACGCGGGCTGAGAGGCCGGCCAGCATGCCGCCGGCGACCCGCATAACCCGATCGCGGTCATGCGCGCGTGGGGAGGAACCATCTGATGACACAGCGGGTCACCGAGGTCCGACGCGAGCCGGACAAGTCCGACCATCCGGAGTCCGACCATTCGGAGCGCGGTCATCCCGACCCGTTCCGGATCGCCGGCACCGTCTACGCCAGCCGGCTCCTCGTCGGCACCGGCAAGTTCGCGAGCCATCCGGTCATGCGCGACAGCCTGGTCGCCTCGGGCGCGGACATCGTCACCGTCGCCCTGCGCCGGGTCGACCTGAGCCGCGCGGGGGAGGGCGACGTGCTCGACTTCGTCCCGGCCGGCATGACGCTGCTGCCGAACACCTCCGGCGCGCAGGACGCGGCCGAGGCGCTGCGGCTGGCCCGGCTCGGCCGCGCGGCGACCGGGACGTCCCTGGTGAAGCTGGAGGTCACGCCGGATCCGCGCACCCTCGCGCCGGACCCGATCGAGACGCTGCGCGCCGCCGAGCTGATGGTCGCCGACGGGTTCACCGTGCTTCCGTACTGCTCGGCCGACCCGGTGCTGGCACGCCGGCTCGAGGAGGCCGGCTGCGCCACGGTGATGCCGCTGGGCAGCTGGATCGGTTCCAACCGCGGCCTGCGCACCCGCGACGCGATCGAGGCGATCGTGGAGACCGCCGGGGTCCCGGTGGTGGTGGACGCCGGCATCGGCGCGCCCTCCGACGCCGCCGAGGCGATGGAGATCGGGGCGGACGCGGTGCTCGTCAACACGGCGATCGCGATCGCCGCCGACCCGGTCGCGATGGCCCGGGCCTTCGCGCTCGCGACCACCGCCGGGCGGATGGCCCACCTCGCCGGCAGACCGCGGGCGGGCAGCGCCACCGTGGCCGAGGCGTCCTCTCCGCTCACCGGTTTCCTGGGCGCGGTGCCCGGCGGCCTGCCCGGTCTGCCCGGCGGGGCCGGCTGATGGCCAGCCCGGCAGGGCTGTTCGCCCGCGAGCTCGCCGCGCTCGACATCCCGGCGCTCGCCCGTGTCTCGGTCGAGGCCGACGAGGCGCGGGTCGACGCCGTCCTGCGCCGGGCCGTCGCCGCCGGGCGGCCCGACGCCGGCGGCCGGCTGGACATCGCCGACCTCGCCGTCCTGCTGTCGCCGGCCGCGACCGGGCGGCTGGAGGAGCTGGCGCAGGCGGCACGGGAGACGACGCTGCGCCGGTTCGGCCGGGCGGTGCGGCTGTTCGCCCCGCTGTACGTGTCGAACGCCTGCCTGTCGTCCTGCACCTACTGCGGGTTCGCCAAGGGGCTGGAGGTGGCCCGGCGCACCCTGACGGTCGACGAGGCCGAGGCCGAGGCGCGCCTGCTGGCCGACCGCGGCTTCCGGCACATCCTGCTGGTCTCCGGGGAGCACCGCGTCGAGGTCTCCGCCGGGTACCTGGTGGACGTCGTCGAGCGGCTGCGGCCGTTCGTCCCCTCGATCTCGGTGGAGACCCAGACCTGGTCGGACGACACCTACAGCCGGCTGGTCGCGGCCGGGCTCGACGGCGTCGTCCACTACCAGGAGACCTACGACCGGGAGCGCTACGCGCAGGTGCACGTGGCCGGGTGGAAGCGCGACTACGACCGCCGGCTGTCCTCCTTCGAGCGGGCGGCCCGCGCCGGCGCCCGCCGCCTGGGCCTCGGCGTCCTGCTCGGCCTGGCGCCGGACTGGCGGGCCGACGTCCTCGCGCTCGCCGCGCACGCATCCTTCCTCGCCCGCCGCTTCTGGCGGACGGAGGTCTCGGTGGCGCTGCCGAGGATCAAGCCGAGTGCCAGTGGCTTCCCACCGACCGTCGTCGTCGGTGACGCCGAGTTCGTCCAGGCGCACGC
This sequence comes from Frankia sp. Mgl5, assembly GCF_023242985.1. Taxonomy (NCBI): domain Bacteria; kingdom Bacillati; phylum Actinomycetota; class Actinomycetes; order Frankiales; family Frankiaceae; genus Frankia; species Frankia sp. Mgl5. Next base: position 41,325 of record NZ_JALKFY010000618.1, read on the forward strand.
GGCGCTGCGGCTGTTCGAGCCGGACGCGGCGATCTCGCTGTCGACCCGCGAGCCGGCGGCCCTGCGCGACGGCCTGGTCCGCATCGCGGTGACCACGATGAGCGCGGGCTCGTCCACCGAGCCCGGCGGGTACGGCCGGCCCGGGACGGCGCAGGAGCAGTTCTCCATCTCCGACGAGCGCTCCCCGGCGGACGTCGCCGCGATGCTGGTCGGCGCCGGCTACGAGCCCGTGTGGAAGGACGCCTTCCCGCTGGTCGACGCCACCGGCTGACCGACCGGCGATCCTCCGTCGCGGCGAGCCCGCGCCGCCCGCCGTTGTGGGCAGCGCGACTAGCGGGCGACACGGGACAGACCTGCCCAGTAGCCTCTCGGCCCATGGAGCGGGTGGGCTGATGGACCGTGTCGTCGTCGTCGGTGGCGGGCTGGCCGGAGGGCGAGCGGTCGTCGAGCTCCGCGCCCAGGGCTTCGCGGGCACGATCGCGTTGGTGGGCGCGGAGGAGCATCGGCCGTACGACCGGCCGCCGCTGTCGAAGGCGGTGCTGTCGGGGCGGACGGACGACACCACGCTGCCCTTCGACCTCGACGGCGTGGAGCTCCTGCTCGGCCGGCACGCGACCGGGCTGCGCCCGGGTGTGCTGGAGACCGACGGCGGCGCCGTCGAGTTCGACGGGCTGGTGCTCGCGACCGGCGCCGCCCCGGTGCGGCTGCCCGGCCCCGGCGAGCAGCGGGTGCTGCGCACCATCGACGACGCCCTCGCGCTGCGCGAGGCGCTGACCCCGGGTACCCGGCTGGCCATCGTCGGCGCGGGCTGGATCGGCGCCGAGGTCGCCACGCACGCGGCGTCCGCCGGCGCGGCCGTGACCGTCGTCGAGGCCGGCTCCGCGCCGCTGCTCGCGCTGGGCGCCGAGATCGGCGGGTACACGGTCCCCTGGTACGCCAAGGTAGGGATCGACCTGCGGCTCGGTGTCGCGGTCGACGAGATCCGGGCGGACGGGCTCGCGCTGGCCGGGGGCGAGTTCGTGCCCGCCGACGTGGTGGTCGTGGGAGTCGGCGTCCGCCCGGACGTCGCCTGGCTGGAGTCGTCGGCTCTGCCGCTGGACCGCGGCGTCGTCGTCGACGAATGGCTGTCGGCGGTGCCCGGCGCCAGGGCGGCCGACGCCGGCGGGCCGGGCGCGGCCGGCGGGGCCGGCGGCTACCGGCCGGATTCGGTCGTCGCGGTGGGGGACTGCGCCGCGTGGTGGTCCCGGCGTTACGACCGCCGGTTGCGCGTCGAGCACTGGGAATGCGCCCAGGAGTCGCCGCGGGTCGCTGTCGCGACCCTGCTGCGTTCGCTGGCCGGCGGTGACGGGCCGGCGCAGGCCGGCGACCAGGCCGAGATCTACGATCCCGTCCCGTACTTCTGGTCGCAGCAGTTCGGGCGCATGATCCAGTTCGCCGGGATGCCCGGCGCGGACAGCACGCTGGTGCTGCGGGGGGATCCGACCGCCGTCGCGCCGGAGGGCGCGAAGCGGGCGCCGGGCTGGTCGGCGGGCTGGTTCGCCCCGGACGGCGAGCTGGTCGCTCTGGTGACCGTCGCCCGACCACTGGACATGGTCGCCGGCCGGCGGATGCTGCTCGCTGGCGTGGCGCCGGACGTCGAGCGGTTCGCGGACCCCGCGGTCGCGCTGAAGGAGCTCCAGCCCGCGCAGCCGGTGTGAGACGGGCGGCCGCCGGCCGCTCCGGCGGCCGGCGGTCTTTGTCGTGCCCGTAGTTGCCTACTTTCCGTAACGATACTGTTTACTTTTTGTCGTGGAGTGCGTGGCGTGCTCGCGTGTCGTGAACCCACTGTTCCCGTCCGGGTGGGTTCTGACTAAAGTGCCCCCCGTGCCACGCATTCACCTGGTGTCGAACCTTCCCGGCGTGAATGCGCTCGGTGATCATCTACGGGCCGCCGGGCTCGGGCCGACGTCGGCCCGCTCGGCCGACGCGCTGCTCGTCCTCATCGACCGCCCGCTCGACCACGTCGAGCAGGAGCTGCTCGACCGGGCCCGGCAGTCCGTGCCCGTCCTGCTGGCCGGGCCGACCGTCCGGTCGCTGTCGCCGGACAGCCCGCTCATCGACGCCTCCGGGCTCACCCCCGGCCGGGTGACGCCCCCCTACGACCTGCCGCTGATCCCCGGGCCGGACGGCGCCGCCGTGGCCGCCCGCCTCGGGGACTTCCGGCCCCGGGAGTCCTGGGTCGTCCCGGAGAAGGTGGCCGAGGACGTCGAACGGCTGCTCATGGTGCGCCACGAGATGGGGGAGCACCCGATCTGCACCTGGCGGCCGTCCACCGGCCTGGGCATCTTCACCCTCGGGGCCGGCGAGGAACTGCTCGCCGATCCCCGCTACCAGCGGCTCGTCGGCCGCTGGCTGCGCCACGCGCTCGGCGTGACCGACGCCGGGCCGGTCAAGGTCGGGCTCATCGGCGCCCCGGACGTCTTCGGTGTGCACATCGACGCCGTCGACGCCGTCGAGGGCCTGGAGCTGGCCGCCCTCTGCGACGGCGGGATGGCCCGCCCGCCCGGCCAGGACACCGACCGGCCGGGCCGCCGGGTCGACGACCCCGACGACCTGGTCAACGACCCCGAGCTCAACCTGGTGATCGTCGCGACCCCCACCCACACCCATGTCGAGTGGGCCCGCCGCGCGCTCGAGGCCGGCAAGCAGGTGGTCGTGCACGCCCCGATGTGCCTGTCGACCCACGAGGTGGACGAGCTGACCGAGCTCGCCCAGAGCCGCTCGCTGCTGCTCGCCGTCTACCCCGACGGCCGGGACGACCCAGGTCACCGGGCGATGCGCACGGCCGTGCACCGCGGGGACGTCGGCGAGGTGATGTGGATCGACGTCTTCTCCGGTGGCCTGCGGCGGCCCGCCGGCACCTGGCACGACGACGAGCGGATCAGCGGCGGGCTGATCTTCGACCGGGGCGCCGTGCAGCTCGGCCGCGTCCTCGATCTCGTCGACGACCAGGTCGAGTGGGTCAGCGCCTTCGGGCACAAGCGGGTGTGGCACCACGTCACGAACGCCGACCACGCCCGGGTGCTCCTCCACTTCGCCGGCGGCTGCGAGGCCCAGGTGACGATCTCGGACGTGTCCGCCGCCGCGCGGCCCGGCACCCAGGTGCTCGGCAGCAACGGCTCGTTGCTCGCCCGCGACGCCCGCGACGCCCGCGACGCCCGCGACGCCCGCGACGGCCACGGCGGGGCGCCGCGGTCACCGCGGCTGCTCGCCCACGACGGGACGCGCACCGCGCTGCCGACCGGGCCGCACGACGCCACGAGGTTCCATCGCGAGCTCGCGGACTGCCTGGTCGCCGGCTGGCCACTGGCCGAGCACCAGCCGGAGGACGCCCGCCGGCTGGTCGCGGTGCTCGAGGCGGCCCGCAGGTCGGCGGCGGCCGGCGGCGCGCAGATGGCGCCCGGCTGACCAACCCGGCACAAGGTGTTTACTCTTGACCATGGATTGGCTGAACGTGCCCGACGTGGCCGAGGGTCTGGGAGTGCCCGTCACCCGGGTGCGCCAGATGGTGCGCGACCGTACTCTCCTGGCGAGGCGGGTGGACGGCGTGCTCAAGGTGCCCGCGGCGTTCATCCAGGACGGCGCGGTGGTCAAGGGCCTGCCCGGGTTGCTCACGCTGCTCTTCGACGCCGGCTACAACGACGACGAGGCCCTCGACTGGCTGTTCCGGGAGGATCCGAGCCTGCCGGGCACCCCGGTCCAGGCGCTGGCCGAGAACCGCGGCAAAGAGGTCAGGCGGCGCGCGCAGGCGCTGGGGTTCTGAACCGGGCCGGCCCGCCGAACCCGCCCGGCCAGGGGCGCCCGCTCCCGTAGGGTCGGGTGCATGGCCGATCGTCCGAACCGGGCGGAGCTCGATCCGTCCCCGGGACCAGCAGCCGTCAGCACCGCCCCGGCCGATGGCCCGGGCGGCGCGCGGATCGTCGTCAACGGGCAGCCGCGGGAGGTGCCCGCCGGGCTCGCCCTGCCGGACCTGCTCGTCCAACTCGGGCTGCGGCCCGGCTCGGTGGTCGTGGAACTGCGCGGCACCGCGCTCACCCCGTCGGAGATGCCTTCGGTCCACCTGGCCGACGGCGACACCCTGGAGATCGTCCGTGCCGTCGCCGGGGGCTGAGTCGCTGCGCGCGCGTCGGATGGCCCGCCTCCTCGACGCCCGCCTGTACCTGTGCACCGCGCGTCGCGGCGACGAGGGAAGCTTCCTCGAGGACGTGCTCGGCCTGCCGGGCGCGCCCGCCGTCGACCTCGTCCAGCTCCGGGAGAAGGGGCTGGAGTGGCGCGAGGAGCTCGCCGGGCTGGCCCGGATGCGGGAGGCCGCGGACCGGGTCGGTGCCCTGGTCAGCGCCAACGACCGGGCCGACGTCGCCGCCTTCGCGGGCGTCGACATCCTGCATGTGGGGCAGGACGACATCCCGCCTCGGCTGGCGCGGACCATCGTCGGGGCGGACGCGCTCATCGGGCTGTCCACGCACGATCCCGAGCAGTTCCTGGCCGCGCTCGCGGACCCGGACGTCGACTACGTGTGCGTCGGCCCGGTGCACGCCACGCCGACCAAGGAGGGCCGTCCACCGGTCGGGATGGGCCTGCCGCGGCTCGCCGCGCGGCACGCCCCGCCGTTCGAGCCGGGGGCCAAACCCTGGTTCGTCACCGGCGGTGTGGACGCGCGGACCCTGGACGCCATCCTCGAGACCGGCGCGCGCCGGGTCGTGGTGGTGCGGGGCATCACCGAGGCCGCGGATCCGGGAGCCGCCGCCACCGCGCTCGCCGAACGCCTGCGCTCGGCCTGACCGGGGGAGGGCGTCCGCGGTGAGCCGCCTCGGTCACTTCGGCGGTCTGGGCCACTTCAGCTACCTCGCGGTGCTGCTGGGGTGCCTGGTGGCGACGGCGCCGCTGGAGATCCTGCTGCGGACGAGGGTGTATGCGCGCCCCCGCCGCCTCCTGCTGTCGGTGGCGCCGGTGCTGGTCGTCTTCGTCGGGTGGGATCTGTACGCGATCGCGCGCGGCCACTGGGCGTTCGACCCGCGGCGCACCACCGGGGTGCTGCTGCCCGGCGGCCTCCCGCTCGACGAGGTCCTCTTCTTCGTCGTGGTCCCCGTGTGTGCCGTGCTCGCGCTGGAGGCCGTGCGCGCCGTCACCGGCTGGCAGGCGGGCGACGAGCGGGCCGGCGACAGGCCGGTGGACGGGGCCCGCGGGCCGGGATGAGCTACACCGCGCTGGCCGTCGTGGGCGTCGCCGTGAGCGTGCTGCTGGACCTGCGGATCCTGCGTACCCGGCTGCTCACCCGCCGGCTGTTCTGGACGGCCTACGCGATCATCGTCTTCTTCCAGCTCGTCACGAACGGCATCCTGACCGGCTTCGACATCGTCGTGTACGACCCGGACGCGATCGCCGGGCCCCGCCTCGTGTTCGCGCCGGTCGAGGACCTGCTGTTCGGGTTCGCGTTGGTAACCCAGACGCTGGTGTGGTGGGTTTGGTGGGGACTTCGTCACGGAAACGAGTGAATCGGGGTCCTGTATCCACTTTTGGGCCTACGCTCGGACCCAATGGAACAACGGATGGCGGACGAGATCAGTCCCGCTGGCCGGCACCGTTCTCCCTGGGGTCGCTCCAAACGGATCCTCCCCATCCGGTGGGGGCGGGTCGCGGCCGCGGTGGGAGCCGCGGCGGCCCTGGCCACGACCCTGTTCCTGATCCACAACAGCGGGTCGGGGCCGGCGTCCGCGGTGCGGAACCCGGCCGGTGCGCGGACCAGCATCGTCGTGTCGACCTCCGTCGCGTCCCCGCCGATTCCCTCGCCGACGGCGAACGGCCCCGTCCCCGTCGGGGCGTTCGGGGCATCCGGGCCGCCCGAGCCCGTGGAGAGCTCCGGGGTCTCGGCGTCTCCCGAACCGTCCCAGGCGGGCGGCACGTCCGCGCCGGCTCGCCCGGGAGCGGGCACGGGCGTCCCGCGCGGGACCCCGCCGGCCGGGCCGGCGATCGGGCTGAGCCGCACCGACGTCGACTTCGGCGAGGTGGAGTCGACGATCAGGCTCGACGTGCTCGGCGTCGGGACGTCACCGGCGCGCGTGCGCGTTGGCGACACGCCCGGGTGGGTCAGCGTCGTCCCGGGGCGGGACGTCGTCGATCCGGGCGCGCAGGTGCCGCTCGTGGTCACCCTCGACCGGGCGGTGGCTCCGCCGGGCTCAATCGACCTGGACGTCCCGGTCTCGGCCGTCGACGGCTCCGGCGGCGGGAACCTGCGGATCACCGCGCGGGTCTCCGGGGCGCCGGGGCTCAGCGGCGTCTCGGCCGCGCCGACCACGATCCTCCCCAGCGGCTGCGCCGGTGATCAGGGCACCACGCAGGCGACAGTGACCGCCACGGTCGTCGACCCGACGGGCGTCCTAGGCGTCGAGGTGCGCACCCGGGTGCCGGACGGACAGGCCACCACCACCCCGCTCCAACTGGGCACGGCGGTGAACGACCGGTCGACCTGGTCCGGGCCGATCGGGCCGGTGCCGGCGGCGGGGACGATCACCTACACCGTGGTGGCGACCGACCTCGACGGCCGGAGCTCGACGACCGACGGGTCCGTCGAGGTGCGCCCCTGCCCGGCCGGCTGACCGCCGGAGGCCTGCGGCTGACCGCTGGAACGGCGCCGCCCGGCTCGGGGGGTGCCGGGCGGCGCGGGCTCATGGTCTCATCCGCCGTGCGCGGGACCAAGGCTCCGTGCGGACTCGATGCTCACGGTCCCGTATGCGCGTTCGCGGCGGCGGGACCGGACCGGTCCCCGTTCGTGGCGGCGATGGCCTCCCGGCCGGTCCCGGCCGGCGCTGATCTCGTGGCTGGCACTGATGCCGTGGCCGGCGGGCCGGGTGCTGTCCGCCGGAACAGGCGGCTGGCGGTGATCACTCCGGCCGCGCCGCCCGCGGCGACGTCCGGCGGGGTCAGTCCCGGGCGCAGTCGTTCCTGTACCCGCAGGTACTTCATCCCGGCCCGCAGGTCGGCGTCGTTGCGGAGCCGGATGACGAGGGTGAAGGCGCTCAGCGCGGTGGTGTCGAACAGGCCGGTGGTGTAGATCAGCTGCACTCCGAGCCGGTCGGCCACCGCGAGCTGCAGGTCCAGCAGGTAGGCGGCGCTGGCCCGTCCGATCGGGTTGTCGAGGAAGAGCACGCCGGCGTGCCGGGCGCGCAGCCGTCCACGGTCGTTGGCCCGCAGCGCGGCCATGGTGCAGTACAGGATGATCGCCGCGGTGAGCTGCTGGCCGCCGGAGAACACGTCGCCGAGCTGGGAGACCCGCACCCGTTCGGTGCGCAGCACCGCGTCCGGCTTGAGGATCTCGACCCGCACCCCGCCCGGGAGCGCGGCGCGGACGCCGCGCAGCAGCAGCGTCATGCCGTCCCGGCGGGCACCGGCCGTACCGGGCCCGCCGGGGGAGCCCGCGACGGTACCTGTGGACGCCGGCCCTGAGGTGGCCGAACCGCGCGCGGCGGCGTCCACCACCTCGCCGAGCGCGTCGGTGAGCGCCACCGGGTCCGGCTCGGCGAAGGTGATGCGCAGGAACTCCTGGCCCGACCAGTCGCCGAGCCGGTCGGGTAGCCGGGACAGCCGCTGCGCCGAGCGCAGCGTGCCCAGCGAGGCCCGCACCATGCCCTCGAGCCGGGCCACGATCGCGGCCCGGTTGCGGCCGATGTGCGCCAGGTCGTCGTCGAGGCTGCGCAGGCGCGGCGCGAGAGCCGCGGCCCAGTCGGCGGCGTTCGCGGCCACGGCGTCCCGGCCGGCCCGCACCATCTGCCGGCGGGCCGGCGAACGGACGGACTCGAACCGGTCGGTGGCTGCCCAGGCCGCCACGGCGTCGGCGGCGGCCCGCACCCGTCCCGCCGCCTCGCCGTGCGCCGCCACCGCCTGCCGCCAGGACGACCGCAGCTCGCGGGCCATCGCCGTGGCCGCGGCCGTGTCCCCGTCGAACGCCTCCACGCCGCCCGGCCATCCGGCGGAGCCAGCCGGCGCGGCAACGGCGCCGTCGCCGCGTCCGACGCTGGTGCTCGTGGCGTCTCCGGCATCGATGCCCGCGCGGCCTCCGGCGTCGGCGTCCGCACGCTCGCCGACGCCGGTGTCGGAACGCTCGCCGGCACCCGCCCGCTCGCTCGTGCCGGCTACGGCCGACTCGGCGTCCGCGCGCAGCTCGGACAGCGTCTCGGTGACGAGACCGAAGGCGTCCACCTCACGTTCGTGCGCCGCGGCGTGGCGCTCCAGCTCGTCCAGCGCGGCCCGGGCCGCCCGGACGGCGGCCTCCGACTCGTGCAGCGCCTCGACGGCGGCCCGGTGCGCGTCCCGCGACTGCTCCATCGTGGTGGGGCCCTCGTCCCGCGCGAGTGGCCGCGCTCCGGCGTCGGCCACCTCGGCGGCGGTGTGGCGCAGCTCCTGCCGCAGTCCACCGAGCCGCTCCCGCGCCGCGTCGAGCTCGCGGCCGAGGTCGGCCGCGACGCGCCGGGACGCGGCCTGGGCGGTCGCCCGCGCTGCCGCGTCGCCGCCGTTCGGACCGGCCAGCAGCGCCGCCGAGCGGGTGCGGACGGCGGCGGGCAGCCCCTCCACGGCACCGCGTGCCGCCGCCTGCGCCCGCCGCGCGCGATCCAGCTCGCCGCGGAGGTCCGCACCCACCTCGACCTGTGCGTACGCCCGCTCGGCCGACTCGTAGACAGCGCGCAGCAGCGGAACCTGCGGCGGCCCGCCCGCTCCGGGCCCGGCTCCGTGGCCGTCCCCGGCGCCGTCCGCGCCGTGGACGTCGGTGTTGATGTCGCCGCTGTCGACGTCGGCGCTGTCGATGTCTCCGCCGCCGACCACCTCGGCCGACTCCGCCCGCGCCACCCGGGCGTTGCGCGCGGCGTCGTCGGCCCGCCGCAGCGCGTCCTGCGCCGCCGCCCGCGCTGCCGCGGCCCGGGCGCGGTGCTCCTCGGCCTCGGTGGACCGCTCGGCCGCGGTCGCCTCCAGCCGCGTGATCTCGCTGTCGGCTCCCACCGACTCCCCGACGGCGCGGACGAGCAGGTCGAGCGCGGCGGCGCGGGCCGTGCGCTCCTCCTCCACCGCACGCAGGCGTTCGACCTCGGCGACCGCCCGCTCGGCGGCGCGGACGGCCTCCCCGACCAGCTCGCGGGCGGCCGCCAGCGCGTTCTCGGCGACGTCGACCGCGTCCTGGCCGGCGCGGGCGGCGGCACGCAGCCCCGCGACCCGTCCCGGCGGGTTGGACCGGCGCCAGCCGGCGACCGCCGCGGCGAGCTCGCGGTCAGCCCGCGCCCGCGCGCTCAGCTCGGCCGCCTGCGCGCTGCGCTCCTCGTGTCGACGCCGGACGGACTCCCGCTCGGCCGCGGCGGCGGCCCGGTCGTACAGCGCCGGGTTCGGTGGGACGAGGAACGCCCGCCCGCGAAGAGGGCCCGCGAGGTCGGCGTTGTCAGGGCGGTCGATGTGGTGAGCGTGGTCGGTGTGGCTGGGCGACGCCGCGTCCGACAGCAGCTCGGCGGCACCGACGACGATCGCGCAGTCGGGGAGCAGCCGAGCCGCGGCCAGCGCGGCGTGCGCCGCGCCGACGTCCCAGCCGGCCGGCACGACGACGCCGTCCACCAGATCGGGGCGGGCCGCGAGCACGCGCTCACGTTCGGTCGCGGCGACCGCCCGGGAGAGGTGCTGCCATCCGGAGACCGCGGGGATGCCGGCCCGGGTCAGCACCGCGAGGACGTCACCGACCGCCGGTCGCGCCGGCCGCAGGTCCCCGTCGCCGAGCGCGTTGAGCACCCGCAGGTCCGCCTCCGCGTCGACGGACAGCGCCAGCTGGCGTTCCTCGGCGGCCAGGACCGCCGCCGCGAGTGCGTCCAGCGCGGCGGGCGCGTCGGTGTCCAGGTTCACCGCGTCGAGGTGGTGCGCGGCATCGAGCTGGTCCGGCTTGTCCGGTCCGGTGCCGAGGCCCAGCAGGGCGGCGATCCGGCCGTCGGCGGTCAGCGCGCGTGCCCCGGCCAGTGCCTGCTCGAGCTCGCTCGTGAGCCGGGTGAGCTCGGCGCGCGCGGTGTCCAGCTCGCGTTCGGCGGCGCGGGCGCCGTCCTGGGCCCGTTCCCGGTCCGTGGAGCGGGTCGCGGCCGCGAGCGCGTCCTGGACGGCGGCGCGCGCCTCCTCCGCCGCACGCGCGGCCTCGGCGGCCGCCGACCGGGGATCGATGTCAGCGGAGGGGAGCAGGCCGTCCCGGACCGCCTCGGCCAGCACCCGCGCGGACCGGGCGCGTCGCTCGCGCAGCGCCGCCGCGCCCGCGCGTGCCGTGGCCGCGCCGTCGGCGGCGGCACGGTCCGCCGCCGCGGCCGCCGCGGCGGCCAGCTCGTGGGCCGCGGCGGCCGCGCGCGCGCGGCGCTCCTCCGCGACGGCGGCCGCCGCGCGGCGGGGCCACCCCCCGCCCAGGGCCCGGGCGGCGGCGGCCCGGTCGGCCAGGGCCGGCGCCGAGCGGGACTCGGCCTCCTCGACGAGCCGGGTCAGCCGCTCGGCCTCGCTCGAGGCGGCCGCGTGCCGGAGGACGTCCTCGGCGGCGCGCCACGCGTCCAGCTCCTCGTTGGCCTCCGCGAAACGCTCGACGAGCTCGTCGCGGGTCGCCTCGGCCTCGGCCAGCCGCAGCTCGGCGACTCGCAGCCGCGCCGCGAGCTCGATGTCGACCGCGCGCCGCCGGGCCCGCTCGGCCTCCTCGACGGCGTCCCGGCCGGACTGGCCGCGGGCACCCAGCTCGACCGCCCCCACACGGTCGAGCGCGATCCGCGCCTCGACGGCCCCGGCCGCGCCGCGCACCGTCGTCAGCAGCGCCCGCAGCCCCGCCGCGGACTCCACGCGCGCCCCGACCGCCTCGACCAGCGGGTTGAGCCGTTCGAGCGCGCCGGCGACGAACTCCCGCTCGGCGTCGAGTGCCGCCCGCTCGGCGAGCTTCGCCGCGTAGCCGTCGACGACCTCGGCGACGCCGGCGGGATCCTCCGGCGGGGTGACGGCGCGTAGCAGGAAGTCGACGAACTGCTCGTCACTGTTGAACGCGAAGGCCTCCGCGGCCTCTCCCTCGCCCGCGTTCATCGCCCGCTGGTAGCGGAACAGCTCCGGGTCCAGGCCGATGGCGTCGAGGTTCTCGCTCCAGGCGCCCTGGTTCGTCTCCCAGGTCATCGCCAGTTTCGGGTCCGCCGCGCCGGCCTCGGCCAGCCGGGTGCGGAAGCCGGCGAGCGTGATCAGCCGTCCGTCGCGGACGAGGGGGAGGCTGGCGATGTCCAGCTCCGCGCTCGGCCGGAAGGAGTACCAGGCCTCGGCGAGGCGGGACGCGTCCCCCGTCGCCCGCCCGCGCCACTCGCTGACCTTGCCGGTGACGACCCGCTCCCCGGTGACGGCGTGCTGCCACTCGCAGACGACATGCCCGCAGTCCCGGGCGAGGACGAAGTTGTCCAGCACACGGCCGTTCGAGGTGCCCACGACCTGCCGCCGGCCGGGGAGCACCACCGAGAAGATCAACTTCATCAGGACGCTCTTGCCGCCGCCGTTCTCCAGGAACAGCACAGACGCGGGCGACGGCCGGACCGGCCGGCTCGACTGGCCAGCCTGACCAGGCTGAACGGCCGGTACGGCGGTGTCGGTCACCCCGCCGGCAGCGACAGCGCCGGGAGTCCTCGGGCTGGGTGTGCTCCCGTCGGACGGGGGCGCGCCGCCGGCCCGTTGTGCCGTGTCCTCACTGTTACCGTCCGTCTCCGGGACGGCCACGCCGGCGCTGAAGAGCGCATCCTGGCGGTGTCCGGTGACCGGCGCTCCCACCCCGGAGAAGTCGAGAAGAACATCGCCGAACCGCGCCCCGGGCGGCCCGATCGAATGGAGTCGCACCTTGGAGAGCTCAAACATCGTCCGCCTCCGGTGCCACGCGCTGTGGCCCGCTCGTTCTGCCTGCCTCGGTTCCGGGCAGGACGGGCTCGGCCGCGAGCACCCGGACACCCCCCGAGCCGTCGGCCACCGTCACGACGCCGAGGTCGAGCAGTTCCTCGAGCGCCGCGTCGGCCGCCAGCTCGCGCACCTGTATCTGGTAGCGCGCCGTGGTGCGAAACGTGCCGCCGGCCTGCTCACTCACCGGCACCAGGCAGCCGGAGTCGGCGAGGAAGCCCATCGCCCGGGCGATGATCCCGGTGGTCGACCCGGCGAGCCGGCGGGCGTCGCGGGTCGTCCCCGCCGCCGGGCGGCGCGAGTACAGGCGCCAGGCGGCCTCGAGTGTCCGTCGGCCGTCCCCCGGGTCGGTCTCGGTGTCCGGGTCGGCGGCGACCCGCTCCTCGAGCAGCCGGCAGGCCTCGCGGACGAACGCGTCCACGCCCTCGACACTGACCCGGCCCACATAGGAGTCGTCGAGCAGATCAGCCGGGCGGGGGAACGCGAGCGCGGCGACGGCGAGCTGCGCGACCGCGTGCAGGAGGCGCTCGGCCGACCGGTGCTCACCGCCAGCCCGCCGCGCGTAGTCCGTCATCCGGACGGTGAAGGCGGAGTCCTCAGCTCCCGCGACCACCAGGCCCGCCCGCTCGGCCACGTCCAGGACGACCAGCCCGAGACCACCGGCGACAGCCTGGGTCAGCGCCGCGAACTCCTGGTCCCGCAGATGCCGGCGCACGAGCTCGGCGTACGTCCCGTCCCGTGCCGGCACCAGCTTCGGCCGCAGGCCATAGGCGATCAGGCGGGCCGCGTCGAACGCGTCGCCGTGCTCGCGCCGGGCATCCCGCTCGGGGGTAGTGGGGGCCTCGAGACGAGGGCTGGCCGCGCCCGGGGTGTGCTCCAGCGTGGCGATGGGCTCATGGGTGGCTGTCACGACTATTTCCGGATCATGGTGGGTGGGGGAACGGGGCCGCCGGCATCGGTGCCCTCGGCGCCGATGCGCACCCGGCCGACGAGGAGGTCGGAGCCACCGAACCAGGGGTCATCCAGTTCGACGCCGTCGTCGACGGCGACCGACACGACGTCGTCACCCTGGCGCGCGGCGGCGGAGACCTGCGGGCTCAGCGCGTGCGCGGCGAGCAGCACCACCAGCTCGGCCACGTCCGCGCCACCCGCCCGCCTGGCCTGTGCGAGGAGCTCCGACAGTCGCCGCGGCGCCTCCGGCGCGATCTCCAGGATGGCCGTCGCGGTCGACCAGGTCTCGTCGTCGAACCGCGCCGGCTCGCGCAGCGAGACCAGGTCCGCCTCGACCACCGGAGGTCCCAGCACCTCCTGCTCGGCGGGTGGTGCCAGGAGTCCGTCGACCAGGTCGACGAGGCGCACGGCCCGAGGTGTGCGCACTCCCACGGCTGCCGGGAAGAAGGCAGTGGCCGGAGCCGACGCCGTCGTCACCGGCAGGGCCAGGACGGGCATCAGGATCTGTGTGTAGAGGTCGATCCCGTCGCGTGCGGGAACATCCGCGAACTGCTGGCGGTCCTGCTCGGCGCGGAAGACCGCGCCCGCCTCGAGTAGCCGCGCCTGGAGCTGGGTGTGGCGGCGGACGCAGTCCGCCACGATCGCGACCAGCTCGGCGGCCTGCCGCTTGTGATCGGCGTCGTCGGCCGCGTCGCGGTAGCGCCGGATGTGGGTCAGGATCGCGTTCTCGTGCCGGTACCGCTGCTCGACGTGGCTGAGTGCCTCATCCAGCAGCGCCGGTACCGCGCGCAGCCAGTCGACCGCCAGCACGTTGCGCCGCGTCGCGTCGAGCTGTCGGCGCAGCTGCTCGGCGTACTGGACGGTCCGGTACCGCGCCGATTCCGCCGCCGTCCTGGCGTCGGCCAGCCGGCCGCGGCGGATCAGGTTGTCCAGCGTCACCTCGGCCGCGATCTGCGCGGAGGTCACGTCCGTGTCCAGCGCGCCGACGAGGACGGTCACCGCCTCGTCCGTGGCGCGCAGATACAGCTCGCCGCCGCTGCCCGTCAGTTCGACGAGCAGCTTGAAGTCGAACCGCCGGCGCACATAGCGGCCGTCGGCCCGGTAGGTGCCGTAGATGACGTCGAACCCGCGGTCGACGCTGCCGACGTTGATCAGGTTGCTCAGCACCCACAGGGCGACCCGCTCGTGTTCGGCCCGCGGCCGGTCGGGGGCCTGGTCGGCGGCCAGTGGGACGAGCTTGCGCAGCACCTGCTCGTGGTCCGCACCCCGGTCGAAATCCATGGCCACGGTGACCAGGTCGATGGCGTGCAGCGCGAGCTCGGCCATCGCGTAGACGTCGAAGTCGGCGCCCTCCAGGTACGACTTCCTGGCGTCCAGGTCGTGCAGCGGCTGGGTGAGCGCGAGCGCCTTGCGGCGTCGGGTCATCCCGGTGTCGGCGACCGCCGCGGGTGCGACGGTCGCCGTGGTTGCGGGGGTCATCGGCCGGCCCGGCCCCGGCCGACCGCGCGGCACGACACAGCCCAGGCCGGCACGGCACGGGCCGGCTCGGCCGGGTCCGGCGGTGCCTGGCGGATCTGCATCTTTGGCACCCTAACCGGGCGCCGATCCTGCCCCGCGGGGGCAGGTGTGGTCCTGGCCAGGGCATGCGCGGACCAACCCGCCGGTGCGTGCGCCGGCCTGAATCCGTGGCGGCACAACGAAGTGAGGCCGGAACGAGGCAAGTGCGGGGGAGGGGATGCCGCGGGCCCGAGCTCGGTACTACGCTCACGACATGTCATCGGTGTCGCTGTCCAAAGGCGGCAATGTCTCGCTCAGCAAGGTCGCGCCCAACCTGACGGCGGTGACCGTCGGCCTCGGCTGGCAGGTCCGTCAGACCACCGGCGCGCCGTACGACCTCGATGCCTCGGCGATCGTCGTGGGTGATTCGGGCCGTGTGCTGTCGGACAGCCACTTCGTGTTCTTCAACAACCTGGTCAGCCCGGACGGCGCCGTGACCCACCTGGGGGACAACCTCGTGGGCGGCGGCGGGGGCGACGACGAGCAGATCAACGTCGATCTCCGGATCCTCTCCCAGCAGGCCAGCAAGGTGGTCTTCGCGGTGTCGATCTACGACGCGGACGCCCGGCGGCAGACCTTCGGTCAGGTCCGCGACGCCTTCATCCGGGTGGCGGACGCGACGACCGGCGCCGAGGTCGCCCGGTACGACCTCACCGAGGACGCCTCGACCGAGACCGCGATGATCTTCGGTGAGCTCTACCGCTACGGCGTTGAGTGGAAGTTCCGGGCCGTCGGGCAGGGCTACGCGTCCGGCCTGCGCGGAATCGCGCTCGACTTCGGCGTCAACGTCTCCTAGCAGGCTGTCCCGGCGTCTGCCGGCGGGCCGCTCCCCGGGCTGTGGGAAGCCGGGAGCGGCCCGGTGGTGGCGCCCGGTGGCTCGCCCTTGGGCGTCTGCGCCGCGGGCGGGTCGTTTGTCGAAAAGCAGTCTGCCGTGTTGCGGTCTCTGGCACGATGGCCGCATGGTGTCTGGAGGGACTCCGAGGCGGCCTGCCGCCGTGCAACTCGGCCCGCGCGGGCTTGCTCGAGGCTTGCCGCCACTGCTGGCCCGGCTGATCGTGTGCGGCCCGGATCTCCGCTCCCGGCCCCGCCACCACCCCCTATTCACGAGTGGCCCGTAACCGTCACGTCGCGGGTCGGCCGTCACTTCTCTCGAGCGACTGTCGCGGTGCGTCCAGTGGGCGTTGTCGCGTGTTTGTTTCTTTGTGTCCGGCCGTCTCGAATGCGGCGCGGGGCGAGCATTTCGGAGGTAGTCTGCGGGTGAATGTAATTCTGCGGTAATTCCCGGATTTTCCCTCGGGATCCGGGTAATTGGCCGAGAGCAAAGTGCCATCAAAACTCCGGGCTACCGGTTGCGGCAATCAGTGTTGGACCAATGCTGGAATAGTCGCTATTCTTGCCTCCGGATCTTCTGAGGAGGAACATTGGTCGAAGTCATCGGCGTGGGTTTCGGGCGTACCGGAACGCTCTCGCTCAAGGCGGCTCTCGAACAGCTCGGCCACGGCCCCTGCCATCACATGGACGAGGTCCTCTCCCGCCGGGAGACGGTTGCCGACTGGATAGCGGCGGCAGAGGACGGCGCCGCGGACTGGGATGCCCTGTACCGCGACTACCGGTCGACGGTCGACTGGCCGGGAGCCTTCTTCTGGCGCGAGCTCGTCGCGCACTACCCGTCGGCCCGGGTCATCCTGACGGTCCGGGATCCCGAGAAGTGGTACCAGAGCGTCTCGAGCACGCTGTTCCGGGCCGGCTCGGCGCGGCCGACGGTCGCGAACCCCGAGGCGACGCGGGTCATGAAGATGATGGACCTGATCGTGTGGGACGGCGTCTTCAAGGGCCGCTTCCAGGACAGGGAACACGCGCTGCAGGCGTTCGAGGAGCACAGCGAGGCGGTACGCCGTGAGATTCCGGCCGACCGCCTGCTGGTTTTCGACATCGCCCAGGGCTGGGGTCCGCTGTGTGAATTCCTCGATGTGCCGGTGCCCGCCGGTGAGTTCCCGCGGCTGAACGACCAGAAAACCTATGCGGCGAAGCACCGCGCACGGCTCGCCGCGGCGATGAACCGGGGCGCCCCGCCCGCGTGAAAATACCCAGCTAGGCCGGTCGATCCGGTGGCGGAGCGCTCAGGGGTGACAGATCCCCGCGCGCGGCCACGGGCGGGAATGGCGGCGTCGGCGGGCAGCGTCCCGTGGGCGAGCGAGAAACAACGAAGCCGCCCGGTCGGCGTGTCGCCGATTCGGGGGGCCGCCGTTCTCAGAATGGCAGCCGGGACGGGGTGTGTCGGCGTCCGACAATCATCACGCGTACCGTCCGTGTGTTCGCGTCCACCCGGTACAGCACCCGCCAACCGCGCCCCGTCGCCTCGAACATGCCCACCTGGCTCTCGCCGGCGAGCGGCGTCCCAGCCTTGCGGGGATCGTTGCGCAGCGGCCCGTCCAGGAACCGGCGTACCTCGGCGCTGAGCAGCTCGGGCAGCTTCGCCAGGTCCCGCTCCGCCGAGGGAGAGAGCGTCACCTCGTGCTTGTCGCTCATCCGCGGACGTCGGCCGGGGCAGGGCGGCGCGATGCGGCCTGGGCGTAGGTGACCTGGCCGTGGGCGGCGTGGGCGAACGCGGCCTGGGCGGATGGCGAGGGGATCGACGCCTCCGGGTCGGTCCGCCGGCGCCCGGCAGGCGCTGGAACGCTGTGCGCGTTGTGCATTTCCTGACCTTAACGTTTCGGGCTCGCCGATCGCCGGGTCATGTCACACCGGCAGGCACGGCCCCGCCAGGGGGAGCGGCCCGGCAGGATGGGCGGGTGGCTCTCCCTCCCGCGCCGGTCACCGTCCAGGCCGTCATCTTCGATCTCGACGGTGTGCTGATCGATTCTGAGCAGGTGTGGGACGAGGTCCGGCGGGCCTTCGTGGCCGAGCGCGGGGGCCGCTGGATGGCCGACAGCACCGCCCTGATGATGGGGATGTCCACCGCGGAGTGGTCCGGGTACCTGTTCGAGCTGGGTGCCGGTGGCAGCGCGGAGGAGATCGCGGCCGAGGTACGCAGCCGGGTCGCGGCACGCTACGGCGACGCGCCGCCGCTGCTCCCGGGCGCCGTGGCGACGGTGCGGGCGCTTGCGGAGCGCTGGCCACTCGGCGTGGCGAGCTCGTCCCCGCGGACGCTCATCGAGCTGGTGCTGGACCGCGCCGGCCTGGCGGGGGAGTTCCGCCAGGTCGTCTCCTCCGAGGAGGTCGCCCGGGGCAAGCCCGCGCCCGACGTGTACCTGGAAGCCGTCCGCCGGATGCGGATGCGGATGCGGGTGCCGGACGGCACGGCGGCCGGTGTGGTGGTCGCCGTCGAGGACTCGGCGAACGGCCTGCGGGCGGCCTCGGCCGCGGGCCTCGCCGTCGTGGCCGTCCCGAACGAGCACTTCCCGCCCGACGCGGACGCTCTGGCGCTGGCGTCGGCCCGCGTCGACGGAGTCGCGGGGCTCACCGCCCAGGTCGTCCTCGCCGCCGCGGAGCACCACACGACCCGCACCTGACCGACCTGTACGACGGCCGACCTGTACGACGACTTTCCTGACCGGCCCGGACGGCGGCTGATCTGACCGGCCTTGCCGGCGCGTCGGCGAGGCCGCGGGATTGTCCGTGCTGGCCCAGGGGTTGGAACGTCCATGACGGAGAACACGGATGCGGTCAAGCGCAGGGTGCTCGCCGACACCGAGGTCTGGGCGGTTGTCGGGCTGTCCGAGAACACCTCGCGCGCGGCCTATGGCGTTGCCGAGTACCTGCGCAGGCACGGGAAGCGGACGATCCCGGTGCACCCGTCGGCGCCGGTGGTCGCCGGCGAGCAGGGGTACGCGACGCTCAGCGAGATCCCGTTCCCGGTGGACGTGGTGGATCTCTTCGTCCGTTCCGACCTGGTCGGCGAGGTCATCGACGAGGCGGTGAAGATCGGCGCCGGTGCCGTCTGGACGCAGCTGGACGTCCGGGACGAGGCCGCGCAGGCACGCGCCCGTGACGCCGGGCTCGACGTGGTCGTGGACGCCTGCCCCCGCATCGACGGGCCCCGCCTGCTGGGCTGGCGCTAGCCAACACCGGCACCCGGCCCACAGCGGCACCAGGCCTGGCCGGGAACCCGGCCTGATCCGGCTGGATGATCAGCCGGGGAACGTCGGATCGTCCCCGGCGTCGGGCTCGACCTTCGTGGGCGGCGCCGTCGGGTCGTCCCCGGCGTTCGCCGCGGCCGGGCCGCGCGCCGCGGGTCGGCTGCCCGGGGTGGGCATCCGGGCGTCCGGGCCGAGGCTCACGGGCCGGCGTTGCGGTGTGCTTCGTCCGGACGGCGTCTCAGGGGCGGCCCCGCCGGCCGCGGCGGGACGCGATCGGCGGTTCCTCGCCTCGAGCGTGACCCCGGGCGCACGTTTCGGTAGCGGCGGTGTGCCGGACGGGTTCTGCCGCCGCGCCGCCGCCGCGCCCGGGTTCGGTCCGCTCCGGAGAGGGGCCGGCCTGGCCGACGCCGCCGGCGGAATCGGATCCGTCGGCGGAATCGGTGCCGTCGGCGGAATCGGTGCCGGTGGGTTCGGCGCCGGTGGGTTCGGTGTCGTCGGCGGGATGGGTCTGGCCGGCGTGGCCGGCCTCGTGGGCCCGCCCTCGCGATGATCGCCGTGGCCAGCCGGGGCCACGCGGCCCGGCGGCGCGCCGAGACCGCCGAGGCTGAACGGGGCGTCCGGATCGGCGCGGTCGCCTGGCGCGCCGAAACCGGTCGCGCCGCCGCCGTCAGGGCCGGTCTCGATGGCGCTGAGCGTGTCAGCACCGGTCGGGTCACCGTCGGTGTCAGGGTCGGCCGCGCCGAGGCCGGTCGGGCCGGGAGGCGTACGCCAGGGGGTCTCGGTGGCCTCGCGCCGCTCATGCCACGCGACGACCAGCAGATGGCCCTGGTGGACGGCGAGCGCGGCTGCCGGCGGCAGCAGGAACAGCGCCGGCAGCAGATACCGGTAGTCGAAGCAGACGGTGGCCGCCGGCACGATGATCATCGTTGCCCCGGCGGCGACCAGGAACAGGCAGTCGGCGCCGGTGCGCCGGCGTTCCGCGGTCAGGTCGTGCCAGCGGGCACGCCCGTCACCCCCGCGCAGGCCCGCCGGGACGACCCGCGGCAGCGCGGCCAGGCAGGAGAGCAGTCCGAGGACACCGGCCACGGCGAGCGCCGGGCCGGGGGTGAAGCCCCGGCTCTGGTAGGCCCGCAGATAGCCGGCCCACGGCTCGACCACGGTCCGATCCGGCCGGTCGGCCTCCCCGTGCAGGCCCAGCAGCGGCTCGTCGTTGTGCAGGTAGCGGGGCTCGTCCGCGGTCGGGAAGCGCCAGGTGGCGTCCGGCCAGTCCCGGGGCCCGACGCGGCGTCCCGGCTCGAAGTAGTGCGCGATGTCGGAGCCGACCATGCGCAGGTAGTCAACGGGCTGCCGGGTGATGACCTGCCGCGAGAAGTCGTTCAGCAGCCGGTCGCGTTCGTCGGCGGGGACGTCGAGCTGATTGCTCGGGCTGTTGCGGTCCCACACGTAGTAGCTCGGGTCGGGCCGCTCGCCGACCGGGTGCGGGGAGCACAGCGAGAGCTGGCTGGGCTCGAGGTCGAGCTGGCCGCAGTCGGCGATCGGGGCGACCCGGCCGTACAGCCAGGCGGCGTCGCCCCCGGTGAGCCCGATCTTCCCGTGCGCGGACTGGAACCAGGACGCGTACGCGATCAGCGGCGCGGCCAGGAAGACGGCGAAGACCCCGACCCGCAGCCAGCCGACCCGGCGCAGCACCACGTAGCCGAAGGCCAGCAGGCCGATGGCCACGCCGATCGTGCGCACCAGGCCCGACGCGCCGAGGAGCAGGCCGGCCAGGGCGAACGCCCATACCGACGGCCGGCGCGACCACATCAGGGCGACGACCGCGGCGACGAGGAGGACGGCGAAGAGCGTCTCGGCCATCACGAAGTGCTCGATCACGATCTGGTAGGCGTCGAGCAGGATCGGTGCGGTGGCGAGCGCGGCGATCGGCGGGGCCACCCTGCGGTGGACGAGCAGCACGTAGAGGGCCGTCGCGAGCAGGATCCCGAGCACGTGCTGTACCAGGGGAACGACCCACAGGTCGGCCCCGGTCTCGGCCAGTACGCGCAGGAACGCCGGGTAGCCGGCCGGGCGCATCGGGTCCGGTTCTGACAGCCGGGTAAGTCGGATGTACGCGTACGAGTCGCCGTTGAACTCGAAGACGGGCCGGTAGGCGTAGGTGGTGACGAGCCGCAGCACGACGCCGGCGAGCAGGAGAACTCCGAACACGGAGTGCCGGGCGAGCGGGGAGCGCCGTCCGGTAGCTGACCGCCGGCGGAAGCGCCCGCGGCGGTTCAGCCCGGAGCGGGGCTCGGCCTCGAAGCCGGGCTCGAGCTCGGACGGGCCCGCGGCCGGCCCCAGGGCGGCGCGGCGGCCGGAGCCGCCCTCGTCGTCGCCGATGGCCGGGCTCACGGCGGGCGTGGTCCAGGCGTCGCCGTCGCCGGGTCGGGATCGGCCAGGGGCCTCCAGCGCGCCGCGGGGTCCGGAGGCGTGGAGCTGTCCAGGTGCCGTCACGGCACCCATGGTCCACGATCGTTCCGCGGAATTGTCCAAATGGTCCCCTTTGGGCCCCCGATTGTGTATGTGGATCACGGTAAGACCCGATCGGAGTGGTCAGTGCTGGTGGGCGGGAATTCCACCGAGGACAGGTGCGGGCGCGGCGAGGAACGCCGCATCCTCGTCGTTCTCATGACTTTCCGGGCCCGTGCGGGTAGCCGGACCGGCTCCGCCGTCTGGCGTCGGCGTCCCGACCGGGCCCGGCGCCCCGACCGGCCCGGGGGCGCGGTCACCGGCCGCCGCGTCGTCGTCCGGCTCGGCCGCCACCGGCCTCGCGGCCGGCGGGGCCGCGGCCGGCGGGGGATCGGCCGGCGACGCTGAGGACGACGAATCCGGCGACGCTGAGGATGGCGACGCTGAGGACGGCGAGACCGCGGATGGCGACGCGCCGGTGGCCGCGGCTGAGACGGCGGGTTCGGTCGCGGGTGCCCAGCCGGCCCGGCGGTGGCCGCCGCTCGGCCCGGCCGTCACCAGCCGCAGGAAGAACGACCCGAAGGCGGTCTGCGCGCCGAGCACCATCAGCGACATGGCGAGCAGGGCGGGGCGCAGCTCGTTGAGAGGCCCCATCGAGTTCGCCAGCCATCGGGCGAGTATGACGCAGTCGATCGCGAAGCCGACGGTGAACAGGATCCCGCCGGCCGCCAGGCCCCGCTCGAGCGTGAAACGCCGGTGGATCGACGTCAGCGGCCAGCGGCGGCGCTCCTGCCACCCCGCGGCATGGTTGTGGACGTCGGCGAAGACACCGAGAAGCACCAACTGCCAACCGAGGATCGCGATCAGCGCGAACAGCACGGAGAAGTGCAGGTCGAGTCGGTGGAACCCGACATCGAGCGAACCGGGCAGGAGCGCCAGCTGGCCGGCTGTGCCCAGCCCGAACAGGACCAGACCCGGCAGGACGAACAGGTGCCTGGGCGCCAGCAGCAGCATGAACCGCAGGTGGCGCCAGCCGTCCCGCAGTGAGTGGAGCTTCGACGCCCCGACCCGCGGGTGGTAGGTGATCGGCACCTCCTCGATCCGCAGCTCGGCTCGACGGGCGGCGATGACGAGCTCGGAGGCGAGCTCCATGCCCTCGCAGCGCAGCCGCATCCGCCGGTAGGCGTCCCTGGTGAAGGCCCGCATCCCGGAGTGGGCGTCGGACGAGCGGACGTCGAACAGGCGGTTGAGGATGCCGGTGAGGAGCGGGTTGCCGACGTATCGGTGCAGCCAGGGCATGGCGCCGGGCAGGATCTCACCGGCGAACCGGGAACCCAGCACGTAGTCGGCGCGCCCGGCGCGCAGCGGGGCGAGCAGCGCGCCGAGGTCGGCGAAGTCGTAGGTGTCGTCGGAGTCGCCCATGACCAGGAACCGGCCGTGCGCGGCGGCGAAGCCGGCGAGATAGGCGTTGCCGTAGCCACGCCGTGACTCGGCGACGACGCGCGCGCCGGCCGCGGTCGCCACCGCCGCGGAGCCGTCGGTCGAACCGTTGTCGACGACGACGACCTCGCCGGCGACTCCGGCGGCGGCCAGCCCGGCCAGCGCCTTGCGGACGCAGACGCCGACCGACTCGGCCTCGTTCAGGCACGGCATGACGACGGAGACGTCGAGGCGGTCGGCGGGATCACCGTCATCGGCGGAGTCGGCGACGGCGGTGCCGGTGACAGTGGTGCCGGTGACAGCGATGCCGGCGACGGCTACATCGGCGCGGGCGCCGTGGAGGCCGCCGGCGGCGAGCGGGCCGGCGGTCTCCGGCAGCGGACCGCCGGTGGTGCGCGAGTCGTTCACCATGCGTGACCCCCCACAGGCCAGGAGCAGACGTGCGCCGGGCCGAACTTGATGGTCCGCATCCCGGACCGGCCCGGCCGCGACGATCGATCGACGAAGCGGGCCCCGCCTGTCGGCTCGGACCAATCCTCCGGTCCGAGCAGGTCGAACGCTCGGCGTCGGGCTGCAATCTACCCATATGCGTGAGCGCCGGGCAGCGGCCCTGGCCTACGGCCACGGGGAGATACACCCCGGCCTACCGGACGCCCACACCCGCCCCCGGCTGGCCGCGTACGGCGTGACACGCCGGTGGGCGCACGGGCGCCCCCGTGTGACGTGCCTAACGGAGAGGCGTAGCCTCTGGTGCTCGTGCACCAAGGAAGTGTTTTCAACCTGGCCCCGGCCCTGCCGGCGCCCACCACAGAGGCGGAGCCGTCCGGCGACCCCGCCTCCGCCTCCCCCGTCGCGCGGCGGAGGTGTCCGCACAGTCCGCCCTGCCCGACGGCCGACAGCGCCGACCACGACGCGGCGAGAGTCACCAGCAGACACTGCGACCAGGGCTGGAGTCTGCTCTGCAACGGGGTGATCCTCTTCGAGGACACGGGGGAGATCCTGCCCACCGGCCGCACCGTGGAGCCGCGGCGACCGTTGCCGAGGCCCGGGTGCGTACCCCGGCCGCCCGCGCCGCGTCGAGGGGCGGTCGCCGCGCCGACACCGGTCTGACCCGCCACGTCCCGCCGCCCGGCTGGGCGGTGCGGCGTGCCCCGGCACCGTCCGGCCCGGGCCGGGGTTTTGCCCTGGTCCGGGGGCCGGTACCGGGGGGGCACGACCGGCACCTGTGAGCGGTGCCGTGTGCGCCGCGGATGCGCCGCGGGCGCCGCTGGGACGGCGGCGCGGGGGGTCACCGGGCCGCTCCGCGCGCCGGCACGGCGGACCAGGCTGACGACGTACTGATGCCGGTCCGGCCTGTGCGAATCACCTGAACGTGGTCCTCCCGGCCGTGGGAGGACCACGTCGCGGGCCACCATGCGCCAACCCGGAACCTCGCCCCGACCCGGTGTCCCGACCCGGTGTCCCGACCCGCCCGGACCCGACCCGCTGCCCTGACCCGGCGTTCCGCCTTCCCCGGCGGATCGCCGCGCGCGCCCGCCCGCGTACGGGACGAACGGGTACGGTTCCGGCGTGACGTCCATGCGGCGGATTCCGCGGCCCGTTCACCGTTCCCGCACCCGTGACCGTTCCCGCGACCTGGTCGGCGTGAGCGATCTGCCCCGCGTCGGCGACCTGGCCCGCCTGCTCGTCCGGCACGACGTCGCGATCGGCCGGCGTTTCGTGCACACCTTCATCACGGTCGACCGCGCGATGTTCTCCGCCATCGCCGGCGCCCGGCCGCTGGTGGACCCGCTGCTGCCCCGGCTCTCCCACGCGGCCGACCACGGCATGCTCTGGTGGGGGGTGGCGGGCGCGCTGGGCGCGACGAAGGGCCGCCGCCGCCCGGCGGCGATGCGCGGCCTGCTCGCCCTGGGCGTCGCCAGCGCCGTCGCCAACGGCCCGGCCAAGCTCCTGTTCCGCCGGGGCCGGCCGCCGACACACGGCATCCCGCCGTTGCGCCGGCTGCGCCGTGACCTGACGACCTTCTCGTTCCCGTCGGGGCACTCGGCCTCGGCGGCCGCCTTCGCCACCGGTGTCGCGCTCGACGCGCCCGCGGCGGCCGTCCCTGTGGTCGCTCTGGCGTCCGCGGTCGCCTTCTCCCGGGTCTACGTCGGTGCCCACTACCCGGGCGATGTGGTGGCCGGCGCCGCGCTCGGCATCGGCGCCGGGCTGCTGACGACGAAGGTGATGCCGCGGCGCCCCTGGTCGCCGGCGCGGGCCCGGCCGGCGTCCGCCTGGGCCCCGGCCCTGCCGGACGGGACGGGCCTGGGCGTGGTCGTCAACGCCCGGTCCGGCGCCGGTCACCACGCCGAGCTCGTCGCCGTCCTGCGTGCCGACCTGCCCGGTGCGCAGGTCGTCGAGGTCGACCCCGACCAGGACGTCGCCGAGGCCCTGGACCGCGTCGCCGCGCACAGCCGGGTCCTCGGCGTCGCCGGCGGCGACGGGACGGTCAACGCCGCGGCCGCGGCCGCGCTCGCCCGGGGCCTTCCGCTCGCGGTGTTCCCGGCCGGCACCCTCAACCACTTCGCCGCCGACGTCGGCCTGAACAGCGCCGGCGACACGATCAAGGCGGTCCGCGAGGGCACGGCCGTCGCGGTGGACGTCGGCAGGGTCGACGGCATCGGCGCGGCCGACTCCCGGTTCAGCCGGATCTTCGTGAACACCGCCAGCCTCGGCGGCTACCCGGACATGGTCGGCATCCGGGAGCGTTTCGAGCGCCGGATCGGCAAGTGGCCGGCGATGATCATCGCGCTGAGCTGGGTGCTGTGGAGCGACCCGCCGTTCGACGTCGAGATAGACGGCGTCACCCGCCGGGTCTGGCTCGTCTTCGTCGGCAACGGCCGCTACCTGCCCGACGGGTTCGCCCCGACATACCGGACCCGCCTCGACGAGAGCCTGCTCGACCTGCGGGTCGTCGACGCGACCGCGCCGCTGGCCCGGCTCCGCCTCGTCGGCGCGGTGCTGACCGGACGTCTCGGCCGGTCACGGGTCTACGAGCAGCGGACGGTGGAACGGGTGCGGATCTCCTCCAACCAGCCGTCCCCGCTGCCGTTCGCCAGCGACGGCGAGGTGACCGAGGGGATCCGCCGGATCGCGGTCACGACGAGCGGCGCCCGTCTCATCGTCTACCGGCCCGAGTAGACCCGGACGACGGCGGCGGTGCCCCGGGGCGGAACCGGGTGCCCGGTCAGTCCCCGGGAGGGCTCTGGAGCGGCACCAGCGCGCGTAGTGGGGTGGTGAGCCGGGCGAAGACCTCGGGGTCGAGCAGGTCCTCGACGAGCAGCGCGCAGGCCAGGTCGGCGCACAGCTCCATGACCCGCTCGTCCGAGGACGAGTCCGGCGCCGTGGCGAGCCGGCGGCAGGCCGGGCACAGCCGCCAGAACCCCTCGGCGGCGCTGCGGCGGACCAGCGTCCACACCCGCCGTCGCCCGGTCAGGACGGCGCTGTCGAAGGCCCGCTCCATCGCGATCTGGTGGGCGTCGTCGTCGCGGGTGAGCACGGTCGTGAGCAGGCCGTCGAAGACCTCGAGGCTGGCCTGGTCGTGGCAGCGGCGGGCCAGCCGCGGCAGTGTGGCCAGCACCCGTTTCACGTCGGCGGCGGCCGGGCCCAGATCCGGCTCGTGCGAGCGGACCCGCGGGTACACGGTGCGCCACGGCCGCAGCAGCGCCGTGTACTCGGAGCGGTTCAGGATCGGCTTCGCGTAGGCGCCGGCGAGCGCGTCGCGCATCGCGCGCAGCGCGGTCGCGGTGATCGTGGGGTCGAGCGTGACGTACTCCGCCCCGGCCAGATCATCCGCGTAGATGGCGGAGAGGGCGTCGAAGGCCGCCAGGACCTCGACGATCAGCGGGGAGTCGGGGGCGAGCGCCTTGTCCCGGGCCGAGGCGAGCTGACCGGAGTTGCGCCACAGCGAGGCCAGTGCCACCAGCTCGCTGTCGGAGGTGTGTACGAGTTGCGCCAGGATGCCGAGGATCCCGCGGAGGTTCGGATGCTCCTCCAGCCGCTCGATGCGGCGGGCCCGGAGGATCATGCCTGCCGGCCCGGCTGGCGGGTGGCCGCCATGGTGGCGGCCGGACCGGTGGTCCTCGGGACACGCGTCACGTGCTCCTCCTCGATCTCGTGGCGACCAGGTCGCGACGGGGCCCACCGAGCGCCGTCCGGATCACCGGACGGCCGCGGGCTCCGCGAACCGGATGCTCCGCGTTCCGGCCACGCGACGCCGGCCACGCTCCTGCCCTCGACGGGCCGGTGCCGCGGCACGGTGCCGTGCGCCGTGGGGGACGTCCCGCAGCGGTTGGCCGACCCTTGGCCGACGCGCGACAGCGTCGCCTGGCCGTCGGCCGTGGATGTCACTCCCGAGACAATAGTGTCGCCGGTGACGATCCGGAACCGATTGCCGGTGACAGCTTGTCACACGGAGTGCTGTGCTGGTGGCACCGTTGGAGTACAGATGGTAGCCGGTGCGCGGCCGGAGCTCCGTGAACACGAAGAGTTAGCGCCACATTCGGTTACGCACAGTGGTGTCGAGTGTGGCGAACGTCGTCACGCCGTGTCGCGGGCGGCACGTCCGCCACCGGTGCCCGCGGGGCCCCGAGTGTCTCGGAAGCCCCGCGGGCCAGGTCCGGCGGCCGCCACAGGCCGCTCCCAGCCGCTGCCACGGGCCTGTCCAGCCGCGGTGGACCGGGCGCCGCGGTGGACCGGGCAGGCCGCTGAGGCCGCGGCCGGCTGACCGGCCGCGCCCGGTCAGCCGGAGACCGGCTGGTCGTCCTCCTCCACGGCGCCGCTGCCGAGAGCGGCCTCGCCGGCGCCGTCCTTGCGCAGCCCGTACCGGCGGATGGCGTCGTCCACCGTGGCCTGCTCGACATCACCCGTTCGTGCCAGCGCCTCCAGGGTCGCCACGACCACGGACTCGGCGTCGACGTTGAAGTGGCGCCGCAGGGCCGCCCGGGTGTCGGAGCGGCCGAAACCGTCGGTGCCCAGCGAGGTGTACTGCTGCGGCACCCACCGCGAGATCTGGTCGGGGACGGCGCGCATCCAGTCCGAGACCGCGACGACCGGGCCCGGCGCGCCGTCCAGGATCTGGCTGACGTAGGGCACGGCCGGCGGCTGCTCGGGGTTGAGCAGGTTGCGCCGCTCGCACACCAGCGCCTCCCGGCGCAGCTCGTTCCACGAGGTCACCGACCACACGTCGGCGGCGATGCCGTAGTCGGCCGCCAGCATCTCCTGGGCGGCCAGCGCCCAGCGCATGCCGGTACCGCTGGCCAGGAGCTGCGCCTGCGCCGTGGTGGAGCTCTCGGCGGCCCCACCCTCGACCGGCCTGGCGGGCGTTCCCTCGCCGCCGGTGAGCGCGTCGGCGGTACGGAACCGGTACATGCCGGCGATGATCTGGGCCGGGTCGACCCCGGCCGGCTCGGCCGGCTGCGGGACCGGCTCGTTGTAGACGGTCAGGTAGTAGAAGACGTTCTCGTTCCGCTCGCCGTACATCCGGTCGAGCGCGTCGCGGACGATGTGGGAGATCTCGAACGCGAACGCCGGGTCGTACGACACGCACGCCGGGTTCGTGGACGCCAGCAGCAGCGAGTGGCCGTCCTGGTGCTGCAGGCCCTCGCCGTTCAGGGTCGTGCGCCCCGCGGTGGCGCCGAGCAGGAAGGCCCGGCCGAGCTGGTCGCCGAGCGCCCACATCTGGTCGCCGGTCCGCTGGAAGCCGAACATCGAGTAGAAGACGTACACCGGGATCATGTGCTGGCCGTGGGTGGAGTACGCCGTCGCGGCGGCGATCACCGAGCCCATCGAACCGGCCTCGCTGATGCCCTCGTGCAGCATCTGGCCGGACTCGGACTCCCGGTAGGAGAGCAGCAGCTCCCGGTCGACGGCCTCGTAGCGCTGCCCGTGCGGCGAGTAGATCTTCGCCGTGGGGAACATCGCGTCCATGCCGAACGTGCGCGCCTCGTCCGGGATGACGGGCACGAACCGGGCGCCCATCTCCTTGGTCTTCATCAGGTCCTTGAGTAGCCGGACGATGGCCATCGTCGTGGCCACCGGCTGCTTGCCCGAGCCCCGCCGCAGCTCGTCGAAGATCGACTTCGGCGGCTGGGGGAGGGTGCGGGCCCGCACCACGCGGCGCGGGATCGACCCGCCGAGCCCCGCCCGGCGTTCCCGCATGTACTGGATCTCCTCGGAGTCCGGCCCCGGGCGGTAGTACGGCGGGAGGTTGCCGTCCAGCGCCGAGTCGGGGATCTCCAGGTAGAGCCGGTCGCGCAGCTCCTTGAGCTCGGTCTTGGTGAGCTTCTTCATCTGGTGCGTGGCGTTGCGGCCCTCGAAGTCCTTGCCCAGCGTCCAGCCCTTGATCGTGTGGGCGAGGATCACGGTGGGCTGACCGGCATGCTCCGTGGCCGCCTTGTAGGCCGCGTACAGCTTGCGGTAGTCGTGCCCGCCGCGGGAGAGCTTGCTGAGATCCTCGTCGGCCAGGTTGGCGACCATCCGGCGCAGCCGGGCGTCGGCACCGAAGAAGTGCTCCCGGATGTAGTCGCCCGACGAGGTCGAGTAGGTCTGGAACTGGCCGTCGGGTGTGGTGTTCATCCGGTGGACGAGGACGCCGTCGGTGTCCTTGGCGAGCAGCGGGTCCCAGTCGCGGCCCCAGACGACCTTGATGACGTTCCAGCCGGCGCCGCGGAACAGCGACTCCAGCTCCTGCATGATCTTGCCGTTGCCGCGGACCGGCCCGTCGAGGCGCTGCAGGTTGCAGTTCACCACGAAGATGAGGTTGTCGAGCTCCTCGCGGGCGGCGACCCCGAGGGCGCCGATCGACTCCGGCTCGTCCATCTCGCCGTCGCCGAGGAACGCCCACACCTTGCTGCGGGAGGTGTCCTTGATCTGGCGGTTGAGCAGGTAGCGGTTGAACCGCGCCTGGTAGATGGCGTCGATCGGGCCGAGGCCCATCGACACCGTCGGGAACTCCCAGAAGTCCGGCATCAGCCGCGGGTGCGGGTAGGACGACAGGCCGCCCGGCTCACCCTCGCGGCGGAACGCGTCCAGCTGCGCCTCGGTGAGACGGCCCTCGAGGAACGCGCGGGCGTAGATGCCGGGGGAGGCGTGCCCCTGGATGAAGATCTGGTCCCCGGAATCGCTGCCGGGGGAGGAGGTCAGGTGGTCCTTGCCCCGGAAGAAATGATTGAAGCCGACCTCGTACAGGCTCGCACTTGAGGCATATGTGGCGATATGGCCGCCGACATTATATTCCGGACGGTTCGCGCGGCTGACCATGATGGCGGCGTTCCACCGGATGTACGCCCGGATCCGCCGTTCGACGTGCTCGTCCCCCGGGAACCAGGGTTCCTGCTCGGGGGGGATCGTGTTGATGAAGTCGGTGCTGGTCAGGCCCGGTACCCCGACCGCCTTCTCGCGTGCCCGTTCGAGGAGTTTGAGCATGAGGAACCGTGCCCGGCCTCGCCCGGACTCCTCGATCACCGCGTCGAGCGACTCGAGCCATTCGCTGGTTTCGGACGGATCGATGTCCGGCAACTGGCTCGGGAGCCCGTCGGTGATGACCGAGAACTTCCGCGTTGTGTCCTGCGCCACGCCTACTCCTGCTCTTCGTTAGCTCCTGTGCCGATGCCCTCTCACTATCGTGCTCCGTCTCGACACGGCCGTCACGTACGCCCTGCCTACTGTGCGGTAGGGAAACTGGATCGGCACACGCGGTTGTTCGCGGTCTGTCCCCGAGGTGGTGGCGCGCCGGTGAACACGCCGCGACGGCCGTCTGACCAGCACCTGGACGCAGCCCTCGGACCCGGGCGGCCACCCAGGCGTCGGGGTGGCGTGCGGGCGGTCGCACCGGCAGGTGCGGGATGGTTGGGGATACGTGCGCCCGAGTTGTGGACGCCCGCCGAGGGAGGGACGCCACCGTGGAGACGAAGACGATGACGGTGCGGACGGGGCGCGACGAACGGGTCGTCGACCTCACCGAGCCGGCGGCCGAGTTCGTCGCCGGCCGGGGCGACGGGCTGCTGTCCGTCTTCATCCCGCACGCGACGGCGGGCGTGGCCATCCTCGAGCTGGGCGCCGGCAGCGACGACGACCTCCTCGCCGCCCTGGCCGCCCTGCTGCCCGCCGACGACCGCTGGCGGCACGCCCACGGCTCGCCCGGGCATGGCCGCTCACACGTGATGCCAGCCATCATCCCGCCGTCCCTGACCGTTCCCGTCCTGGACGGGCGGCTCGCGCTCGGTACCTGGCAGTCGGTGGCGCTTGTCGACCTCAATGTGGACAACCCCGAGCGGACCGTCCGGTTCTCCTTCCTGCCGGGCTGACCGGGCCGGTCGGCTCCGTCGACCGGCCCGGTCAGCCCGGCCTGGCGGGCAAAGTCCGGCCAGTGCGCCCACCCCGGCGCCGGACCTGGGATCATCGGAACGGCCAGGAGACGTCCGACATCACATACCCGCAGGTTGGACTGATGGTGGGATCATGTCGGCGGGTTTCGTACGACGGGTTGACGAGGCGGCCCCAGGGTAGCGAGATTGTGTCAGCGGAGATCGTTGTGGAACGGCCGGCATCCCCCTGCTTGTCCACAACCCCCGGCGTGGCACTTGCGCACCCACCGCATGGTCCGGTGGACTAGGCCCACGGCGGGTCGCGCGAGCGGATCGTCGCCGAACCGGTCCGCCCACGACCGGGGCGCCTCGCGACCGCGGAGCGTCGTGTAGACGAGCAGGAGGTAGCGGAGGGTGAGTCCGACCGCGGCGAACGCCGAGGGTCAGCGCCGTGCGGAACGTCTGGGAGTCATGGCCGGCACCTTGGTCCAGTCGCTCAACGAGGACGACGACATCGCCCAGGATCTCCTGGACGCGGTCACGACCTCGAGTGGCACCGACCTCGTCCCGGAGGACTCCGACGACGTGGTAGACGTCGTGCTCCTCTGGTGGCGCGAGGATGACGGTGATCTTGCCAACGCCCTCATCGACGCGCGTAGGCAGTTGTCCGAGGACGGCGTGATCTGGCTGCTTACCCCGAAGGCTGGCCGTGACGGCCACGTCGAGCCCAGCGACGTCCTGGACGCCGTGCCGACCGCCGGCCTCGTCCAGACCAGCACCGTCAGCGTCGCGGCCGAATGGGCCGGAATGCGGCTGGCCGCCCCGAAGTCCCAGCGGGTCCGTCACCGCTGAGGCCCCGGGCGCCCGCGCGCGTCCGAGGCCTCAGCGGCGGCGATCTCCCCAGTCGGGGTCGCAACCGATCGGCGTGACGTGCTTGCCGACGGTTCTTCCACCATGCCCAGGGCCAGGTCCGTGTGCCGCCCGGCCGGCCGGCATCCGCGCTTGAATGATCAGCGGTACGGCACCGCGGGCCGTCACAGCCCGCGGTGCCCCGTTTCTCGTCCGCTGCGCCGTGCGGCTCAGCGGCTCAGCGGCACCTGCTGGCCTTCGACCGCGCCGGGGTAGCGGTTCCAGATCTTGTTGATCTCGAACTGGAGATAGAGCGGCCCACCGCCGATCAGCCACAACAGGAACGCGATCCCCGGGCTGATCTCCGGCAGGCCCGCGGCGCGCTGCGCCTCCGCTGTCCGCGTCCCCAGCCGCCACGCCGCCACGAACGGCGGGACGATCAGCACCCAGCCGATCAGGAAGGCCAGCAGCGACAGCGTAGGGTTGACCTTGATCCGCGAGTTGTAGGCGGCAAGCTCTTTGTTGGTCTTGTACACCCAGACGAACCCGTAGATCCCGAGAGTGATCAGCGGAAGGCCGAGCCACACCCCGAACGGATTGCGCCGTTTCCCGAGGACGCCGGCTCCGACCGGCGGCACACCGGCCGGCGGCGGCCCGTACCCGGGCGGCACGGGATAGGTCTGCCCGGCCCCGGGATGGGGCGGGTAGGGATTCGCACCCTCCCGGGGGAACGGCGGGTAGCCGCCCGGACCACCCGGGGTCGGACCGGGCGCACCCGCCGGCCCGGCCGCGCCGGCGAACCCGCGCGGGCCTCCGGGCGGTGCTCCAGGAGGGCCGTCCGGGAACGATCCGAAGGCACCGCCGGGCCCGGGCGGCTGTCCGCCGGGGCTTCCGTGGCCGCCCGGTCCCCAGCCAGGTGGGCCGGACGGCGGCATGTGATCGGTCAAGGTGGTCACGACCTCCCTGCTGTCGGCATCCGCGGGACGCCCGACGCGCCACTGTGCGGCCCCGTCCGCGGCGTGGCCGCGAGCCGGGGCAACGGCCGGAAAAAGCACACTCCGCCCGGTCACCTCTGTCGTTGTCCGGCACGACTAGCTCGCCGCGGTCGTTGACCGGTCAGACTAGGGCACCGGAGTCCCGGAAACCGGCTCCCGCGCCTTCCTGTGGCTTCGCTGACCGGAAAAGTGCCATCCGCGGCCGGCCGGGCACGTCTTGGAGTCGTTTCGGGTCCCTACATCTTCGAGTGCCGTCGCCGAGTACGCGCCCCGATGTGTTCCCCCTGTGTGCTCATCCTGTTCACCATCGCATCCGCGTCGTAGCGCCGCCGCTGCCCACCGCCCCGGCCTGCCCGCGGGATCCGGCACACCGGCCGCAGCCGGAGCGCAAGGCCGCGGCCGACGGTGGCATGCTGGCGGAGAGGACCGACAGGTCGCGAAGACCGAGAGGTCGAACAGCACCGCAGGACGCGAAAACCAACCGCAATCGAGAGGAAGAGCTCGTGACCGTCGACGTCGGAGCCGTCGCCCCCGACTTCTCGTTGAAGGACCAGAACAACGAGGTCGTCACCCTGTCCGACTTCCGGGGCCGCCGCAACGTGGTGCTCCTGTTCTACCCGCTGACCTTCACCGGCGTCTGCCAGGGCGAGCTGTGCTCCGTCCGGGACGACCTGGCCTCCTTCCAGAACGACGACGTGCAGGTGCTGGCCATCTCCGTCGACTCCTCCTTCGCGCACAAGGTCTGGGCCGACCAGCAGGGCTACGAGTTCCCGCTGCTGGCCGACTTCTGGCCGCACGGCGAGGTGGCGAAGGCCTACGGGGTCTTCAACGAGGAGAAGGGCATCTCCCTCCGCGGAACCTTCATCATCGACAAGGAGGGCAAGGTGCGCTGGAAGGTCGTCAACAACATTCCGGACGCACGCGACCAGGCCGAGTACCTCAAGGCCCTCGCCTCGCTGTAGTCCCGGCGAGCGGCGGGCCGGGTCGCCTCGCCCGTCGGACCCCCGCGAGGTGTTCCCGAGTCAGGGAACACCTCGCGGGGGTCCCGGCGTGGCATGGCACGGGCGACGTGCGCCGCCGGTCTTCGAAGACGGGGAACCTCATGCCGTGTTTCCGCTGCAGTGCGCGACAGACCGACCCAGTCCGGGGCGCGAGCCCCTGGCAACGCGCGGTCGTCGGCGGCGAACAGGTCCTGGTCTGCCCGACCTGCAGCCCCTCCCCGGAGTGGGAGAAGATCCTTGACCGCTGCGACCGCTGCGCCTCGACCCACCTGGCGAAGGCCCTCGGCACGGTGTTCTGCCGGGCCTGCGGCGCGCGGAAATCCTCCGAACAGCAGCCCGACGGGCGCTCGCCAGCCCCTGAACCGCCCTCATCGGCTCGCGAACCGTTCTCAGCCACGCCCGGACTGTCCTCACTCATCCCCGAACCGTCGCGGACCGCCTCCGACGTGCCAGAGACCACAACCGGTGCTCTGCGCCCGCCGGCCGCAGGCTCCGCCAGGGGCGCGCCGGCCGCCACGGACACTCCCAACGCCTCCGCGGGACGTCATGGCGGGGAACCAGCCGCGGAGGGGCCTGAGCGTGCCCTCAGCGGCGACCTCGCCGCCGATGTGGACGCAGCCCTCGCCCGCATGTTCGGGCGACCGCGCCCGGTTTCCTGACCCACGATCCGGGATCATCCGCTAACGTTGCGACCGGGCACGGTCACCTCGCCGATCCGGCGATCGGCCGTGCCACCGGACGGACGATGCCTGCGTAGGCTGGGCATCCACCCCGGGCGCGTAGCTCAGCGGGAGAGCGCTCGCCTTACAAGCGAGTGGTCGCAGGTTCGATCCCTGCCGCGCCCACCCACCCCTCTCCACACAGCGGCTGAACAGCCACGGACCCTATTAATCCCGATCATGTCCCGTCAAGGGGCTCCGGGCTCTGCGCTCCCACAGCGATTAATTCAGCAAGATCACGAGGTTGCCACGGTGCCGGGCTCTTCCTATGCTCCCGCCCCGTGTCCTCGACGATCACCACCACGCCCCGCCCGCCGGGCGGACCCCTGTCCCACGGCCCGACCGTCGCAGATCCGATGTGGAACCTGCTCCTGATCAACTGGGACCTGTCCCTCGAGTCCGCCGACCGGAAACCGAACACGCGCCGGATCTACCTCCATGCCGGCCGGCTGTTCGTCGCCTGGCTCCTGGCCCTCGAGGAGACCCCGGCCGAGGGCGCCGTCGACAGCGCCGGCCGGCCCGCGCTGCGCCGCCCGGCCGGGCCCGAGGAGATCACCCGTCAGCACGTCGAGGCCTTCCTCGTCGCGTTCCGGACCACCCCGACCCCACGCTGCCCGACCGGCCCCGGCCAGGCCTACGCCAACCAGGTCTTCCGCGCGCTGCAACAGTGGATGGCCTACCTCCTCGACGAGGAGGACATCGACCGCAGCCCGATGGAACGCATCAAGGCACCGAAGGTCGACCAGCGGATCCCGGCCGAGCTCACCGACGACCACGTCCACGCGCTGCTCGCCTCGTGCACGGCGGTGAAGACCGGCAATCCCAAGTTCGACGAGCGCGCCCGGTTCGTCGCCGTCCGAGACCAGGCCATGATCAGAACGTTCCTCGACCTCGGCGCACGCCGTGCGGAGGTCGCCGGCATGACGGTTGCCGACGTCGATCTCCACCTGCGCACGATCAAGGTCACCGGCAAGGGCGGCAAACAGCGGATCCCCGGCATCGGGCGCACCACCGCCCTGAGCCTGGGCCGGTACCAGCGCCTACGCGCCGGAAAGCCCTACGCGGACCAGACCGGCGCGTTCTGGCTTAACGAGACCGGCACGGCCCCCCTCACCCACTCGGGCCTCGGGCAGCTCATCGAACGCCGCGGCCTGCTCATCGGCCGGCCCGGCACCCACTGGCACGAGTTCCGCCGCAAGCTCGCCGACGACTGGCTCGACAACGGCGGCGACCGCGGCGCCCTCATGATCCATGCCGGATGGACCAGTCACGAGATGGTTGAGCGCTACGGCGCGGCCGGCCAGCGTCGCCGCGCCCGCAACGCCCACGCCCGACTCGGCCTCGCTGACCGCTTCTGAGTCACGAGGCCCGGCGGCCCGGACGCGTCCGGCGGGTGACGATGCGTCCGACGACAGGCGCCAGGACCGCCCGCAGGGCACGGAGATCGGCCTCGGCGAGGGCCGCCCGCCGGACGAGCAGGACTAGGTCCCCCTCGCGTTCCTCGACGCCCCAGACGTCCTCTGTCTCGACCAGCACTCGTGGTACCCCCCGGATCGCAATTGATCATCTTGTCAACACGAAAACTAACTCTCCGAGCAGGCCAGACAGACGCACAGTGGTGGGTTCTGGGTGGTTGTTGTGTGAAGCATGACTATGCGTATTCAAATGAGTTGCCCTGTTCGTTCTCTGTGCGTGCTGGCCGTCACATGTGACGGCGTGAGCGCACATGTAGGTGACCAGCTCTCACGTACTAGGCACCGGCGCCCGAACGCGGTGAGCTGATCTCGCCGGACGGAACGACGACACGGGGGTGTGACCGGTGGACAGCAACCGACCACGACGACGCCGCGCACGGCGGCGGGTTCGGGTGGGCACCTGTGACGGGGGAGCCCACCGCCCGCCCACACCAGCGCTGTTCACCGTGGTTCGGATGGCCAACGGCGCACCCGCCTCGGCGAACCACTGGTTCAGCACCCGGCGAGCCGCGCAGGCCTGGACCGAGCGCCAGGGCGAGCCCGGCACCTGGTTCGTCGTTCCGTTCCTGGCCGCATGACGCGCGCCGGGCCCGCGGCGCCACCACACGCTTCGGGTTCGGCGCGGACCACTCCACCAACGAGGGAGACAGACCGTGGACGGTCACAGCCCGCCGACGCAGGAAACCGCGACACCTGACCCGCCGAGTGACCTGAAGGGCTGGAGTGACCCCGGCGCCGGGCCCGGGTCGCCGGGTCCGGTCGAGTGGCTGCAGGCCACGACGCCGGACGCCGACGTCCTCGCTGTCGGCGCGGTCCGCCAGGCCGTGATCCTGCGCTGCGGCCGCGGGCCCGACCTCATCGTGCCCGCGCAGGCCTGGGAGCGGTTCCTCGCCGAGATCCGCCAGGGGCTGTACGACAACCTCTTCGACCACTAGCCGAGATCGCCAGGAGGCGCCGATATCCTGACGACATCGACGACCGTCCGCAATGCAAGGAGAGCCCATGCGTGTCCAGCGATTCGAACCCTTCCTCGAAGCGCTCATTCCGGTCAGCGGGGGCGGAGTGATTCGCGAGGTCAAAACCTTCGCGGAGGCGGGATTTAAAGGCGCTGGTCCGTACGGTCTGATCCTCACGTTCGCGTCCGGCGGCTCCCTTTACGCCAACATTGTTTCCTCGGCGCCGCCCGGCGGCGACAACCACACGCAGCCCGAGACGATTGTCGAGGGCGAGCCGCCGACCCCGGTCCCACTGCCCGCCCTCGAGCTGTCCGGTGGCAAGGTTCGCACCCGCGACGTTGAACAGTACCTACGGGCGCTGATCCTCAACAGCGGAAACCCTGAGGTCGCTGCCGTGCGAGCGCTGTCCGCTGAAAACAGCTTCCACAAGTACGGAATGAACATCGAGTTCCACCGCAGGAATGCCTGTCACCTGTACTTCCTGCAGACACTCCCGGCCGGCCGCACCCCGCGACCGGAACAGGATTATCAATGGCTGGAGGCAATGTGAAAGACTCCATCATCCCGTTATCGGCCGATGCCGCCACCTGTCCTACCTGCGGTCAGCGTGCCGGTGTCAGGGACGGCAAATTCAACAAGCACCAGAAGCAGGGTGGCGGCCTCTGCCCCGGTAGCGACACGGACGCCTGACCCTTCCCCACTGGCGTGAGGCCTCCACTGGCCCGCCCACACCCCGAGGCCCTGCCGCAGCGTCGCGGCGGGGCCTCGGCCGTCAGTGGCCCGGCACGCTACCCGAGGGCGGCGCTGCGGTGTAGGGCGAGCTGGTGGCCCAATTCGGCGACAGCGGGAAGGGTGCCCCAGCCTGCGTTCATCCGTTGCCACAGATCATCCACCGGTCGAATCACCCACCGCACGGGCCGATGCTCGATAGCGCCGAGGGCTCTTCCTGCCGCGTCGGCGGCCTGCTCAGGGTCAGGATTCTTCCGGCGCAGGAATGAGCGGGCCAGCGCGTTATACGTACCTCCCATCTCTCCAAACTGGCCGGTTCCTGCGAGTAGCCGAAGCGAGTTGCGTGCGTGCGATTCGGCCGCCACCCCATCGCCGAGTGCTGCATACACAGAAGCACTGGCAGCGTGGGCGTTCTGCTCGTCGAGGGTGAGTGGACCTGGAACGGCTACATCCACCAGGATGTGATCCCACATGTCCTCGAGCGCAGAGCGAGCCTGGGTCGGTCGGCGCGCCTTCGCGGCGGACTGCGCTTCGTTCGCTGCGAGCGTGGGGAAGATGTAGGGATCGGCATTGGCCCGGGCCGATGCCGCGATGTTCATCGCTCCGATGTAATCGCCGCCAAAGTGAGCCAAGGCCCACTCCATGGAAGCGACCGATCCGGCTAGTAGCCGGTCTCCCGCCTCCTCGGCGTGATGCGCGGCGATGGGGAGATGGGCATGGGCGACCGAGTCCTGGCCCAAGTCGAAGGCAAGCGTGGCGATGTAGTACGAATACCAGCCGGCCTGTCCGGTGAGCTGCCGACGCACCTGCGGGGAGACTCGAGTGTCGAGCAGCTTCTGTACGCGGATCCACCCGGCCTCGAGATGCGGGACCAGCGCTAGCCTGGGTGTCGTGTTGTAGGTCTCGGCGATTCGGCGCAGGTCGACGCCGATCTCTCGGAGCGTCTTAGGGATGGGATCGGCTCGGGCGAGTCGCTCGGAGAGTGCAGACGCTGAGGCGCCCGTAGCGAAAATGAATCCGGTTGCGAGGCCGCCGGTTTGAAGGAGCTGTCTCCGGTCCGTGGTGTCCTCCTCGGCCGCAGGGGAGCGCTCCTCTGAGAGTGCCTGGAACCCTGGGCTTTGGTCTAGTCGATCAAGCGTGGCGATTGCCGATGTTGGCTGGCGCTCGGAGAGGGTAGGAGGGCTCGCCGCAGGGGACAGCTTGTCGGCGGCCTGGCGCAGCTTTTCGGCTTCGACTACGCGGCAAAGTCTGACGATCTCTCCGCCGGCGCCGAGCGCCTCGTCGACCAACTGGGCGAACCTGTCGGACAGTGGCTCCTTCTCGCGTTCGCATCTGCTGATGGCCGAACGCGCCTTCGGGAAGCCGGCGGCGGTGGCAAGCGCGTCCTGGGTGAGCCCCGCGTCAGTACGGCGGCGGCATAACTCCGCGCCGAGCTGGGCGAGGGGTGAGGGGGCGGCGTCCATCCCGGTGGTCCTCCGGGCGTGATGTCGAGGGCGTGTGGCGTGCGTACTCGGATGCGTTGTGTGAGCGCATCAGACCATAGCCGGAGCGTGACCGCGAGTCACGAGCTTCCCGACATCTGGCCCCGCCGCGAGGGGATGCCTCGCCAGGGCAGGGCTCAGACGCTGTCTACAAGATCGAGAATGCGATCGAGGATCGCAATCACATACGCGCGCCGCGGTGCCTCGATGCTGAGTAGGCGCGTCAGTACCCGTATCTCCTCGGCGCCTGACGCGGCGATCTGCCCGGCCAGCGCCTCGACTGGCAGGGTCTCGCCGGTCTCGTGATCCACGCTGACCCTGTGTCGGATCGTTCCGGTCGAGTCTCGGAACTCTTGGACCACCGCTCGCGGATGATCTTTCGGGATCGGGTCACCGCCGAGTGCGACGAGCTCGGCGGAGCCTTCCTGCCAGTCCAACGCCTCCTCTACGCCTGCGATCGTGTCGTCGGTGACGGACTGGCTCTCGCCTCGTTCAATCCGGCCGATGGTGGCGATGCTGAGCTGCGCACGCTTCGCAGCCTCGAGTTGGCTGATACGCAGCGTCTTCGTTCGGTAGGCACGGATGGCCCGTCCAAGGTGTGCTGCCTGCTCATCGGTGAGATCCATCGTGCCCATTCACTCATGAGAACTCATATCGAGTGGAGCCCATGGTGGCCCATTGGCGTGGTGTCGCGCAGGCGGTCCCTCGTCGTGTGATCTTTGGCATCGCTTGAGTTGACATGAGACTTCATGAGTCGACATCATGTCGCTCATGTCGCGAACGATGACCATCGAGGTGAGCGGCGACGAGATCCGGTCCAAGCGGGTCTCCTGCCGCTTGACCCAAACCGAGCTGGCGACGCGTGCCGGTGTCGACCAGGGTTGGCTCTCCAAGATCGAACGTGGACGAGTACGCACGATCTCGCCGCGATTCCTCCGCGCGATCGAAGAGCACATCGGTCCGGTGACTGCCACTCCCACGGGCACCACCAGCTCGGACACGCCGTGACATCGGGTCGAGTGCCTCCGCAGATGGCCGAGACGCCGGCCGAGCGCCACCTCCGGGCGGTGCGTGCCGGTCACATGCGTGCGGCGACGGCGCCGTCGGCTGCGTCGATCTCCGCGCCAGCGCGGTCCGCGTTCCTGAGCAGCTTCACCCGCAAGGCGATGGAGCTGCACCCGGATGCGTCGGCTGAGGAGATCGCGCGGATCGCCGCGCACCTGCGCAAGGCGCACTTCGCAGCGCTCGGGAAGGCCTCGGCCGCGGCGCGCGTGTCGCGGCGCAGGTCCACGGCGCCGTGATCACCCGTCCGGCCTGCACACGGGGGGCCAGACCGGACGGGATCACCGGAGTTGGCCCCTCACAAACGCCCTCGACGACCTCCGAGAGGAACCGTTCATGAAGGTACAGGACACCCGAAGGCGGCACCTGCTGTTGCTGGCGACGCAGGCGAGCCGGTTGCCGGTGGCGGTGGTGACGGCCGAAGTGCGCCGTCTCGCCCCGGACACGGCGGGTCGCCTCACGCTGTGGGCCCAGCTCACGCAGGCGCTGCGCGCCGCCGACGTCGACGAGCTCGCGGCCCTGGCCGCGGTGGTCGACCCGCTGCTCGTCCAGCTCGTGCCCGACGCTCCCGCCGGCCTGGCCGTGCTGGCCCGCGACGCGGTGCCGGTGGTGGCCCGATGACCCCCGAGCTTCGGCGACGTGATCACGCCCGGCTCGTGGGCGAACGGATCCGCATGGTCCGCACGCAGCAGGGTCTGAGCCTGGCTGATGTCGAGAAGAAGTCCGCCGGCAAGATCAAAACTGTAGTGATCGGCTCGTACGAGCGCGGCGACCGCATGGTCACCGTCGAGCGTTTGGCGGAGATCGCCGAGTTCTTCGGCGTCCCGGTCAGCGTGTTCCTCGCGGGCGCCGAGACGCTGACAACGCCCCGGCCGCGGATCGTCCTCAATCTCGTGGCGTTGCACTCCGCCCCGCCCGAGGCGGACGCGCTCCGCCGGTGGGCGACGCTCATCTGCCGGATCCGGGGGGACTGGAACGGGCTCGTCCTCTCCGTCCGCATCTCCGACATGGTCCACATCGCCGCGGTTCTCAGCACCACGCCCGGCGGCGCGCTGGACCTGATGAACGAGTGGGGTGTCCTGCACGACATCCCCAAGCTCGCCGACCTCGAGATCGAGCTCGGTAACGCGATCGGCTGGAAGCGATGAGCACGTCAAAGCGGCCGATGGCCGCCGTGCCCGAGGCCGAGCTCTGGGACGCGATCACGAACGCCACCTCGGCCGCGATCGCGTACCGGGGGCAGGGCCCGACGGTGCACGGCATCGCCCGCCGCCTCTCCGCCCCCGGCTACGCCGTCGCGACCGCCGAACTGGAGGCCCGACTCGGCACCCTGTACGCGGACGGTCTCCTGGCCCACCGCTCCACCGGGGGGACCGTTCACTGGCGGATCACCTCCGCCGGCCAGGCGCACGCCCAGGCGCTGCGCGACCGTGACCTCACCGACGCCGAGGCCTGGCCGGCGATCGCCGCGCACCTTTCCGAGCGGGCGACGAGCGGCAGGCACGCGGACGTCATCTCGCCGGCCGCGATCGCCCGGTCGCTGGCCATCCAGACCCGGCAGGTCCTGGCCTGGCTGACCTGCCAGGCCACGGCCGGCCTGGTCGTGCAGAGCACCCTCCACGACCGCCCCGTCTGGGCGATCACCCCCGCCGGACGCGACCGCACCATCCAGACCGTCCACGCGGTGAGCGCATGACGCCCGCCAGCTGGATGACGCCGGCCGCGGGCTCCGAGCGGCCCGCCGGCACCTCGACGCACGACACACCCTCCGGGCAGATGCCGATGGTCGTCCCCGCCGAGGCGGACCGAGATGGCCGGCGTCGGGCACTGCTCGCCTTGGCCCTGAGCCCGATCCAGGACCCGGACCAGCTCGCCGCCCACGTCGCCGCGCTCACGCCCGACTCCCCGGACCGGATGGACCACTGGTCCCGCCTGGTCCTGGCCGCCGGCGCGGCCGGCGCCGAGCCGAGGCGGATCGTCGCCATGGCGATGACCGTCGGCCCGGTGCTGCTGGCCCTGGTCCCGGAGCCGCCGCCGTTCGAGATCGACATCGATCACGACACGGTCGCACTCAAGATCAGGGGTGCCCGGTGACCGGCCTCGGATCGCACTGGACGGACGGCCCGGCCATCGCGCAGAGCGTCCGCAGCCTGGCGATCCAGGCCGAGGCGCTGCGGATGGCCGCGGACTGGTGCGAGCTCGGGCACATCCTCGGCGTGGGCACGATCGCGGTCGGTCCGACCGGCGCGATCAGCGTGCACGTCGAGCCTGCGGGCAAGCTCCCGCCCGCCGCGGTCCGGCTCCGGTCGCTGTGGTCGGTGTGGGACGCGGCCGAGCTCGAGATCGGCACGCCCGTCCGGCTCGCCGCCGGCCAGTGGGGGCAGCTCGTCAGTCTCCGCGTGCCTGTCCCCGGGCTCGACCTGACGTTGTGGTGCTACGAGCGGATCACCAACCCGCACCTGGCCGCAGCGTGACAGCCCCCGGGCCCGTCGCGGACGGGCGGCTGGCCGCCGGGCGCGGCCGTGGCGGGCCCGGGATCCCCGCGGGAGCGTCCGCAGATGGATGACGTGCTGCCGCTGCGTGAGCTGCTGCTGATGGATGAGGACGTCCGCCGGCGGCTGCGCGACCTGCGCGCGTACCGCTGGCGGACCGGGATCGCCAGCCATCCCACGACCTGCGACGCCGACGGCGTCGAGCTGCTGTGGGCGCTGACCGAGGACCCGAAGGACCCGAAGTGGATCCCGCTGGTCGCCACGCCCCGCCCAGATGGCGCGGTCGGGATCTACCGCGACGGGGGCGCGCGGATCGCGCGGGTCAACCCGCCGCCCGGCTTCCCGTGCGGCCGCTGGGACACCCACTTCGCCACCTGCCACGACCCCGACCGATATCGGCGGCCGCGGACCTAAGACCCGCCGGCCCACCGCGGCCGGCCCACCACCCGAGAGGACGCATGTGATCGCAGTGGAGGGGGCCGGCCCGCCCGGCCGGACGGTGCTCGTCGACCACGTGACCGCGGGGCGGCTGCGATGAGCGTGCCTCTGCGCGTCTCATCGAAGCTGCCGCCGACGCACGAAACCAACGGCCTCCTGGAGATGATCAGAAGGTTCGCGCGTGCGAACGAGCCGGTCCTGGCAATCGTGCGCCTGGAGACCGTGCGGCTAACGACCCACACCGCCGAGGGCTTGATCGTGCCGACGATCGAGATCCGTGAGGCGGAGCCGGAAGGCCGCGCGCTGCCCGCCGCGACGTTGCGGGACCTGCTCGACCGGGCTCGCCACGACCGGAACCGGATCACCACACTGCCGTTCGTCGACGTCGAGGCGGCACGGCGATGACCCCGTCGGAGTCATGGTCGGTCGCGGCCGCGACCGTCGGCGCGTTCGCGGCCGCGTACGCCGTGGCGCACGCCCTGGTGCTCGCCGGCGGTACAGCGATCCGTCGTGTTCGCGCGCCGCGGCCGGTCCCGACCGTGGCGCCGGCCCAGGCCGCCAGCCCATCGGATCCGCCGCCGGCTCCGCTGCGTCCGCCCGCGGCTGGCGCCTGATGGCCGGCCGTCGTACCCGGGCACCGTGGCTTCCCGTCACGGACACGGCGCCCACATCGACGACCGACGACCCGCCCCCGGCGATCCGTGTCCTCGTCCTCGAGCGCGCCGGCGGGCAGTGTGAGTCCTGCGGCGACGAGCTGATCATCTCCCGTCGTTCGCTGCACCACCGCCGCCCGAAGGGCATGGGCGGATCCCGTGAGGTCACCCGGCACAGCCCGGTGAACCTGCTCGTGCTGTGCGGCCGGGACAACACCGACGGATGCCATGGCGACGTGCACGGCTACCCGACCGCGGCCCGCGACGCCGGCCTGCTGGTGCGCCGTGCCGCTGATCCCGCCCGGGTTCCGGTCCTGATCCACGGCAAGCGCCTGGTCCTGCTCACCGCCGAGGGCACCTACGCCGAGGAGGCGCGATGAAGCTGCTGCTCGTCCCCGTCCGCTCGGACGCGCTGCGCGCGCACCGGGTGACCGCGGATGTCCTCGGCCGGCACGTACTCGGGTTCGCCTCGGCCGTCGCCCGACTCGCCTATGACCACCCGGCGCCCCACGGCTTTGTCCTGGCCGGCGCCCTCAGCACGCCCGAGGAGGTCGCCGCCGAGGCGACCCTCGTCCGTGCTGGCCTGTGGCGGCCGGACCGCGTCGAGGGGCTCGGAACCGGCTACTACCTCGACGGCTGGGACACGGCGATCTCGGCGATGCGGCAGGTCGGCCGTGGTTGACGCCCGCCTGCCCGGCCCGTGGTTGCACCGGCCGGAGTACTGGGAGCTCTCCGACCACGCGTGGCGGGTCTTCACCCACGGGCTGATGTGGAGCGCCGACAACGGCACCGACGGGCGGATCCCGCCCGCCTTCCTGACCATGCTGCACCGGGCCGGTGTGCCCGAGGAGGTCGCCGAC
Source organism: Frankia sp. Mgl5 (assembly GCF_023242985.1). Taxonomy (NCBI): domain Bacteria; kingdom Bacillati; phylum Actinomycetota; class Actinomycetes; order Frankiales; family Frankiaceae; genus Frankia; species Frankia sp. Mgl5. The sequence goes on from NZ_JALKFY010000618.1 coordinate 85,798, forward strand.
GAGCTCGTCGGCCGTGGCCACTGGGAACGCACCGCCGACGGCGGGTTCCAGGTCATCGACTGGTCGGGCCGTAAGGGCCAGTCGACCGACGCCGAGGTTCAGGGCTACCTGGCCCGCAAGCGTGCGAACCAGGCCGCCTACCGCGCCCGGCTCGCCGCGAAGGCTGCGGCCGCGGCCCCGCCCGTGCCCGGTCGCGTGACCGGTCACAGCGCCCGTCGGGTGACCGGTCAGGTAGGCGCGGCTCGGCCCGGGGGTCTTTCTTCCGTGTCGTCACCACCACCCGATCAGGGGGGTGGTGGTGACGAGACCAGACATTCCCCGCGCGTGCGTGCGGGTGCGCGCGAGACCCCGCCGGGCCCGAAGCTGAAGCCCGCAACCTGCGACCAGCCCCAGCACACCCGCGTCGAGCTGTCCGCGGCCGGCGTCTGCTGGGCATGCCGGGCCGAGCAGGTCGGAGACGACACCCGGTGGGACCGAGAGGACCAGGCCCGCAGAGCCAGCGCGCCGTCCCGCGCCGCGGCTCCTGTCCCGGCTCGTACCCCCGCGGCCGCGCCGGCCGCCGTCGCACCCGCGCCCGTTCCCCCCGCCACGCCCGTGACGGCGCCCGCCCCGGTTCCGGCACCCGTTCCGACCGCCCCGCCGGGCCTGCACCTGGTGACCGCCAGCCGTCGCGGCCGCCCACGACCGCAGACCAACCCGCCCTGGCGCCAGCTCGCCCTACGGCTGTTCGTCCAGCCCGCGGCGCTCGCTCCATCCGGGCAGATCCAGCCCGGCCAGCAACCAGTCATCACCGCCGCCTGACCCGCACGAAAGGCAAAAGCTATGGATCATGTCGGATCGATAGATCACACTCCCTGGTGGGAGGTGATCAGCCGTGTACTCAGCCCCGTACGTCGCGTCCGAGGACCGCGAGGACCTGCCCGCCACGCCCCCGGCGCGGCCGCACCCCCCGACCTGCCGGGGCTGGGCGGGCCAGGACGAGGAGGGCCGGCCCCGTCCGTGCCTGACCTGCCGGCCGTGGCTGCGCCGGCGGATCCGGTGGGGACAGCGGACCCCGGTGAGGACCACGAGCTCCAGCTGACCCGAGGCAGGTACCGCTGGTCCTGGGCCTGCAGCACCTGTCGTTGGGCCGGCCTGGACCTCCCGACGGCCGCGGCCGCCGAGGCCGACCACGACGCGGCCGCCGCGCTCGCCGCGACGCTCGCCACCACCGGGCCGATCCCCGTCCCGATGCCACCCCTGCCATCCGTCCCGCCGCCGGCCGAGGGCCCGGTGAGGGCAGGGCAGCCGCTCCCGCACGAGTGGACGGTCTGCGTCCAACGCGCCGGGTTGATCTGGTCCGCATGGATCGTCGGCGCCAAGCCCGGCGTCACCGCCGAGGGCTCCACGCCCGCGCAGGCCCTCATCGGGATCGGCGGCGCGCTCATGGTCTGGCTCGACAACGGCGGGCCGGAGAAGGATCCGCCCACCCATGCCGTGCTCCTGGGCGCCCAGATCGCCGGCGCAGTGCTCCCTGACGCCGTCCCGATCCTGTGACCCCACGCCGGGGCCCCGCGCATCGCCACCCGGGACCCCGGCCAGGTCGGCCACCCGGCCGCCCAGAGCGTCCGACCCGGCAGCCAATACACCACAGCCGTAGATCACATCCGCGGATAACAACCGCGCGCCGCCACCACAACCACACGCCGGCCCCAGGGTGCGCCCACACCCCAGGGCCGGCCGAGCCACCACCCGCCCCTTCGGAAGGCGCTGACCCGTTGCCCCATCCTGCCCCCACCCGATACAGCTGGCTGGCCGAGGACTACCTACGCCACTGGGCGACGATGCTGACCTCCCCACGACTGTGGGACGCCCTCCTCGCCGTGGTCCTGGCCCTCGTCAGCGGCGCACTGCCCACCGTCGAGATCGGCAGGGCCGCCCTGCACGCCGGCCAGACACCCCCGCACGCCGCGGGCACCGCCGCGGCCGGCATCCTGCTCGCCGCCGCGGCGGCCCGCGAGGTCCACGTCCGCCGGGTCGCCGGCGCGCGCTGGACCCGGCCCGCCGTCCTGCTCGCCGTTCCGCTCGCACTCGGCGCGGCCTGCGCGCTGGCCACCACCGGCCCGGCCGGCCCGCCGTCGTGGTGGGTGTCCGTCCTCGCTCTCTGGCCGGCCCTGGCCGTCGCCGGCGCGCTGGCCTGCCGGCTCACCCGCCCGAGCTCCCCGTCCGCGGCCGCTGAGCCGACCCTGAGCCGCGATGAGTCGAACCTTGAGCCGCCGGCGCAGACCGACGAGCCGCAGGGCGCAGGCACCAAGACGGCCCGGCTCCTCGCCCTCGCGGCCAAGCTCCCGGACGACGACCCACGCGGACCCACCGAACGCGCGGCCGCTCTGGCCGCCCAGGTCGGCATGCACGCGGCCACCGCGCGCCGCATCCTCGCCGGCACCCAGCGCCGGCCCGAGCCGACCCACGCCGCAGGCTCACCCCCGGCTCAGACAGGCACCACATCATGATCCGTATCCGCCTGCTCGTCCGCGCCCTCGGCCGCCGACCCTGCCACCGCGCCACCTGCGGCCACCCCGTGGCCGACCACCGCCACGACCACGACCGGACCTACTGCGCCCGGTGCGACTGCCTCGCCTACCACCGGCGCATCGGCGGCCGGCGCCGATGAAGATCCGCCCGAACGACCCGAAACCGCCTACTCCACCGCGAACCACCGACAGAACGGACCAGCGATGACCGACCAGACCTCCCACACCGAACATCGGGTCAGCCTCGAGTTCTGCGCCCGTGACCGCGAGCTGGCCCTCGGCCTGCTCGACTTCGCGAACACCACCGCGCGGGACATCGCCACCGCCTACCCCGGGGTCGAAACCGCCGTCTCGCTCAACGAGTACCAGGTCACCGACGTCCAGCCCCTCGTGCACGCCGCCGTCGTCGACGACGTCACCAACCGCGTCCTCGCCGCCCTCCACCAGGACCAGCAGACCCGACAGGCAGGCACCCTGTGACCCCCGACGGCACCACCGACCAGCTCGACGAGTGGATGATCGTCGAACTGATGGGCCGTGTCCGCCGCGCCGGCCGGGTGCGCGAGGTCGAGATCGCAGGGAAGGGTTTCTTCCGTCTGGACGTCCCGAACGGGGACTCGTGGGCCACCCAGCTCATCGCCCCGGACGCCGTCTACGCCCTCACCCCCACCACCGAGGACATCGCCCGCGCTGTCGCCGTCCACGAACAGCCGCAGCCGGTCTACCGCTGGGAACTCCCCGCCGCACCCGCGCCCCGCACCGTCGAAGTCGATGATCAGGACGACACCGACGACGAGTCGGCGCTCTGATGGGCGGCGAAGGAGGTACCGGCGGCCCCGTGCGGCCCGCCCTCACCCGGCCGGCGTGGGTTCGGCCCCCGGCTGTCAGCACAGATCACCCACTCGACGGCATCGGCGACGTCGCCCTGGCGCTCGGCGGGTCGCTCACGAGCTGGACCGCGGACCTGTTGCGGCTCCTCGCGAAGTCCGACATGGAGCGCCTGGCCGTCCTCGCGGCCGCCGTCCCCTGGCATGCCCACGCCTACCTGTGGTGGCGCCGGCCGCGGCCCACCACCCCGACCGCCGGCGAGCTGCTCGCCGAACTCGCCCGCGCCGAGGCGGACGTCCGCAGGTGCAACATCCACCCGGAGGCGCCGGCGACGCACACCGCCACCATGCCGAGCGGCCACAAGCAGCCCGACGGCACCTACACCGAGCGGGTGCCACTCTGCGGGCCCTGCGCGGACCGCATCGCCGCAATCGGCTTCTCCGTGGTACAGCACGCTGCGACCCTGCCGCCGGCCCTGAGCTTCGCCCCGATCGCAGCATTCTCCGACGCCGGCCCGATCACCCTCAACGCTCCTGACGGCGGCCGGCTCTGCGAGCTCCGGCCCGGCCCGGACGGGCGGTGGACCGCCGTGTACGACCCGGCCGACCTCGACGCCGCGGCCCGCACGTTCCTGGACGCGGTCGCCGAGATCGCCCGCAGCAGAGCACCGAAGGGAGGCGCCGATGTTCCCCAGTCGTGAGGAGCTGAAGTATGCCGGCTTCGAACTGCGCATCCGCCGTCTCGCGGCTGAACTTGATCAGATGATGCGTCCTGTCCTGCTGGCACGCCTGGCCGGTGACATCCGCATCGTCGTCGGCGCAGGTCGGGACACACCAGCCCGTAACGAGTCGGAGTGACCTTTACCGCGTCATGATGGGCGCGTGCGACCCGACAGCGCGGACTACGTCTACAGCCTGACCAGGGAGCTATCGGACTGGTGGGGTCGGCTCGTCGAGATGATCGACGCACGCACCCCGCCGCCGGCCGCGGTGCGGACACGTGGCGCGCTGGCCATGTCGGCGGCGCACGACTGCGGCACCCCCTGGGCGCACGCGGCCGATTCCACGCCGGCGGCGCCCAGGGTGTACTGCCCGGCCTGCTCGGCCGGCGGCACTCTGGGCGCCCGTGCCGCGTACCTGCGCGCACCAGCTGTCGCTGTCGGCTCGGGTGGCTCGCCGGCCCCGCTGCGCGTCGGCGCGCTCGACGCCACGTTCGCGATCCGGACCGGGCTGATCACTCTCGAGGTCGCGGTCCGCCAGGCCCTCGGCGACGCCACCCGCCCGGCCCCCAAGCCCGCCGACGGTGTCGATCTGGACACGGCCACCGTGCAGCAGGCGAGCAGCTACCTCGGCCGCCAGGCCGCCCGGGTCGTCGCCCTGGACACGCTCGCCTGGGCGGTCGATGAGCTCCGGATCCTGGTCGGTCTCCTGCGCGCCCAGGTCGGTACGGCACGCCAGGTCCGGGCCATCGCCGGCCCCTGCCCGATCTGTTCGACGTGGTCGCTGCGTGCGTTCCTCGGCCGCGAGCAGATCGCCTGCAGCAACGCCGAGTGCCGTTGCGAGCAGGACGACTGCGCCTGCCAGGCCGGCCGGCCCCACCTGTGGAAGTTCTCGCCCGACCCGCGCCGCGACGAGTGGGCCCGGCTGTCCCTCGTCCTCGACGTCGAGCTGTACGGGCTGCTGATGCCCACGGAGGACTGATGGCTGATGCCGAGGTCACCACGTCCGAGGCGATCGTGTTGTTCGGTGCGTCCGGGGTGCGGATCACTCGTCAGCACGTGTGGGACTGGTCGCGTCGAACCCGCATCGACGGGCCTCTGATCACCCCTGCGGGACGGCGAGGCAGGGAGGCAGTGTGGTCCTGGTCTGCCCTGCTGCGTGCTGAGCGGACGACACGTGCCCGTCGTGCCGCGTTTGCTACAGAGCGGGATGTACAGTCCAAACGCGGGCGGTAGCTATGCCCCCCCTGTGAGACCCCCGGGGGGAGGTGACCCCCACCCCCATGCCCTCCCGCCCCCTCGGCTACTGCACCACGCCAGGCTGCTCGGCCCGCGCGAACGGCAAGTGCGCGGCCTGCCTGGCTCGGGTGCGTGCGGCCAGCGATCAGGTACGAGGGTCAGCCGCGCAGCGTGGCTACGGCTCGGCCCACCGGGCGCGCTTCCGTCCCGCTGTGCTGGCCCGTGACCCGGTGTGTGTGCTCTGCCGGGTGGCGCCGTCGACGGTGGCGGACCACTGGCCGCGGAGCCGCCGTGAGCTGGTCGCGGCCGGTGACGACCCCAACGACCCGGTCTATGGCCGAGGCCTGTGTGACCCCTGCCATCGGTCACACACCGCGACCGCTCAGCCTGGCGGCTGGGCCGCGGCCCGGGGTAGGGGCGTCGGCATCGCTGGCGCCCAGGGGGCGGAGACCGACCGGGGGGTTTTCCGTGTGCGTGCTCAGATCGGTGACCCCCCCTCGCCGGCGGGCGGCCGTGACAGCAAGTGACGATCGCGGGGGGTGAGGATGGCTGCCAACGCGGGCCGCAAGCCCAGGCCGCGGGCCCTCAAGCTCGTCGAGGGGCGCGCGCCGGGCAGGGACTCCGGTGGCCGGCCGGTGCCGGCGGGCCCGGGGTTCGTGCGGCTGCCGCCGGTCCCGCCGGTGTGGTTGGAGGGTGAGGCCTTCGCCGAGTGGCAGAGGGTCGCCCCGGAGCTGCAGCGCCTGGCGCTGACCAAGCCGATCGACGCCGGCGCGCTGACCGCCTACTGCCTGGCGTGGGCGCGGATGGTGGACGCGCAGGCGATCGTGGCCCGGGACGGGCTGCTGCTGGATGGCAAGCAGGGGCTGGTCACCCATCCGGCGGTGCGGCTGGTGGAGGCCGCGTCGAAGGAGCTGCGCGCCTGGGCGTCGGAGTTCGGGTTGACGCCGGCGGCCGAGACGAAGGTCGGGGCGAAGGCGGATGACCACCAGGAGGACGACGACCCGTTCTCGTAGCGGGAGCCCCGCGGAGCCGACCGCGGCCGAGCTACGCCGACTCAAGATCAGTCCCGAGGTTGCCTGGTACATGACCGAGCGCGGGATCCCGCTGCCGGAGCCGTGGCAGGCACCGCGGTACAAGACCCCGGAACCGCGGCGGCTGCGCGGCGCCCGGTTCGACCCCGACCGCGTCGATCGGGTGCTGGCCGCGTTCGGCCGGCTCAAGCACACCCAGGGCGAGTGGGCCGGCCGGGCGCTGCGGCCGGACCCGTGGCAGGTCGCCTACGTCCTGGCCCCGGTGTACGGCTGGGTGCGGAAGAACTCCCGCGGCGTCTGGGTGCGGGTCGCGCGCACCTGCTACGTGGACATCCCGCGGAAGAACGGGAAAACCACGTTGGCCGGCGGGCAGGCGTTGTATCTGACCGGCGGGGACGGGGAGGCCGGCGCGCAGGTCTACGCGGCCGCCGCCTCGAGGGACCAGGCCGGCTACTGCTTCGCGCCGGTCAAGGCCCTCACGGAGGGCTCGCCCGGGCTGCGCCGCCACTTCCGGCCGCTGGCGGCGCGGATCACCCACCCGCGCTCCGGCAGCTACTTCGCCGTCGTCAGCAGCATGGCCGACCTGCTGCACGGCGCGAACGTGCACGCCGCGGTGATCGACGAGCTGCACATCCACAAGACCAGGGACTTGGTCGACGCGCTCGAGACCGGCACCGGTGCGCGGGCACAGCCGCTGATCGTCATCATCACGACCGCGGACGACTCCCGCCGGGACACGATCTACGCGGAGAAGCGGGACTACGCCGAGCAGCTCGCCCGCGGCGGGCTCGAGGATCCGTCGTTCTACGCCGTGGTCTGGGCGGCCGACCGGAAGGCGGATCCGTTCGCGGAGGAGACCTGGCGCTCGGCGAACCCGGGCTACGGGATCAGCCCCACGAAAGAGTTCCTCGAGGCCGAGTCGACCAAGGCGCGTCAGTCGCCGGCGAATCTGTCTCGGTTCCTGCGGCTGCACCTGGGCGTGCGGACGAAGCAAGAGGTCAAGTACCTCGAGCTCGAGGTGTGGGACGCCAACGCCGGCATGGTCGACGCGGCCGCGCTCGCCGGCGCGCCGGCGTACGGCGGGCTCGACCTGGCCGCCACCAGCGACCTGTGTTCGCTGTGCTGGCTGTTCCCGTGCGAGGACGGCACGTACGACGCGCTGTGGCGGCACTGGCTGCCGGAGGAACGGCTCCCGGTGCTCGACAAGCGGACGGCCGGGCAGGCGAGCACCTGGGTGCGGGAGGGCTGGCTGACGCTGACCCCGGGCTCCGTCGTCGACTACGCCTACATCCGCCAGGCGATCGTCGCCGACGCCGAGACGTACGACGCCGTCCAGATCGGCTACGACCCGTGGAACGCCACCAGCCTGGTCACCGACCTCGTCGAAGACGACGGCATCGACATGGTTCCGGTGCGCCAGGGGTTCGCGTCCATGAGCGCGCCCACGAAGGAACTGGCGCGGCTCCTCGGCCGCGGCACAGCGGAGACGCCGGTGGTGCGGCACGGCGGGAACCCGCTGATGCGCTGGCAGATCGACTGCTTCGCGGTCGAGCTCGACCCGGCCGAGAACGTCAAGCCGTCGAAGAAGAAGGCCAGCGACAAGATCGACGGCGTGGTGGCTCTTGTCGACGCGCTGGCCGTCGAGATGGTCCACCGCGACGACCGCAGCGTGTACGAGTCCGGAGAACTGGAGGTCGGCTGACGTGGTGGACGTGCTCACGGCCGCGGCCGCCGCGGTGTTCCTCGCCGTGGTCGTCGCCGGCGCGGTCGCGGCCGCCCGGTGGGCGCTGCGGCCGGTCCCGATGCTGCGGCAACGGGTGCTGGTGCAGCTCGCCAGCGGCCAGGCCCTCGCCGGCGTGCTGCTGACCCGCCGGCGCGGCCTGCTCGAGCTCGCCGACGTCGTCGTGCACGACGAGGGCACCCAAGCCCCGGCCGACGGGCGGATCGTCGTCGAGGCCGCGCGGGTGGCCTGGGTCCAGGTGCTCGCGGCGCGGGAGGGCTGAGCAGGTGGCCTCCGTCGTGGTCTCCGCGGGATCGGTCGCCCGGCTCGACGCCGGGTGGGCGCCGTACCCGTCGCCGGCCGCCACCGGGCTGCGACTGTTCGGCGACCACTTCGAGGACTACGGGGCGATCTACCGGACGCAGCCATCCATCCGCAAATGCGTCAGCTTCCTTGGGCGGAACCTGGCGCATCTGGGCATCCACGTGTTCCGCCGGCTGTCCGACATCGACCGGCGTCGGCTCACCGATCACCCGCTTGCCGCCACCCTGGCCAGTCCGAACCCCGCGGCGAAGGTGACTCGGTATCGGCTGATCGACAGCCTGATCAACGACCTGGGGATCTACGACAACGGGTTCTGGATCATCGTCCCGACGGGAGACGACGCGGGCCAGGTCGTCCTGCTACGCCGGCACCCCGAGCGGATCGCCCCGCTGGGCGACCCCGCCGCACCCGAGCAGTACCGGCTGTTCGGCTCCCGCGGCCATCTCGACGTCCCCGCTGGCCAGGTCGTGCACTTCCGCGGCTACAACCCCGACCCGGGGCCGGCCGGCGCGCTGGGCCTGTCCCCGCTGGAGACGCTGCGCCGGTCGATCGCCGAGGACGAGGCGATGGGCGAGTACCGCGAGCACCTGTGGCGCAACGGTGCCCGCATGGAGCACGTGATCACTCGGCCGAAGGACGCCCCCCGCTGGCAGGGCGACGCCAAAGATCGGTTCTGGGCGCGGTGGAACGCGCAGTTCACCGGCGGATCCGGATCCGGGAAGACGGCGCTGCTCGAGGAGGGCATGGACATCAAGCCCATGTCGTTCTCGGCGAAGGACGCGCAGTACGCCGAGGCCCGTGTCGTCAACGACGAAGAGGCCGCCGCGCTGTACCACATCCCGCTTCCGATGATCGGCCGGCTTGAGCACGCGACGTTCAGCAACATCAAAGAGCAGCACGCGCAGCTGTACCAGGACACCCTCGGCCCGTGGATGGAACAGCTCGCCCAGGACATCGAGCTGCAGCTGTTGCCGGCGTTCGCCGACGTCGACCGTGTCTACGTCGAGTTCAACATCGCCGAGAAGATGCGCGGGTCCTTCGAGGAACAGGCCGCCGCGGCGAGCACCGCGACGGGCGGGCCATGGATGACCGTGAACGAGCAGCGGGCCCGGTTCAACCTGCCGCAGATCGACGGCGGAGACGGGCTCATCACCCCGATGAACGTCACGGTCGGCGGGCAGGCCTCGCCGCGTGACTCCGCGCCGGGCAGCGCGTCGCGCCGGCGCCGCCGGGTCCTGCGCGGTCGCCGCAAGTCGATCGAGGGGCCGCTCGCCGAGCTGCTGCCCTGGGTCGACCAGCACGTCGTCCTGCTCGCCGACTACTTCGCCGACCAGCAGGCCGCGGCCGCGGCCGGGGACCTGCTCGACCCGACCGACTGGGACGAGACGCTCGTCGACCTGCTGCTGCCGGTACAGCAGGAGCTCGTGACCGAGGTCGGTACCGCGGCCGCCGCGGACCTGGGTGGCGAGTTCGACCTGGCCGACGTCGAGGAGCTCGTCGACGCGCACACGGCCGCGCTGGCGACCAACGTCAACACGACGACCTCGGACGCGCTCGCGGTCGTCCGGGGCCTGGCGGCCGAGGAGATCGAGGACGCGATCGGCCGGCTGTGGGAGGTCCGGACCACGTCCGGTGCCCAGGGTGCGGCCGAGGGCGCGACGTTCTCGTCGGCGGCGATGGCCGACCACGAGGGCGCCCGGCTGGGTGGCGCCCGGTCGAAGACCTGGCACTCGCACGGCAGCAACCAGCGGGCCCGTCACCGCGGCATGTCGGGCACCACGATCGCGATCGGCGGCGAGTTCCCGATCGGCCGGGGCGCCCGCTGGCCGCGCGATCACAAGATCGGCGACGTCGGCCAGATCGCCGGCTGCACCTGCACCCTGACCTACAGCACAGAGGAGCCGTGACCGTGAGGACGAAGGCGTTCCGGATCTCCCGTTTCAAGGCCGCCGGCGACGGCGAACCCGAAGGCACCTTCGACGCGCTCGTGTCGGTCTTCGGCAACGTCGACCTGGGCGGGGACCGGATCGTGAAGGGGGCGTTCGCCCGCACCCTCGGCGACTGGTCGACGGCCGGCGACCCGATCCCGGTGATCTGGTCGCACCAGTGGGACAACCCTGACGCGCACATCGGCTACGTCGACCCGGCCGAGGCCGTCGAGACCGACGAGGGCCTGGCCGTGAAAGGGCGTCTCGACGTCGGCGAGCCGTTCGCCGGCAAGGTGTACGACCTGCTCAAGACGCGCCGGGTGCGGGAGTTCTCGTTCGCTTACGACATCCCCGCCGGCGGGGACCGTAAGGCGGCGGACGGCGCTCACGAGATCGTCGACATCGACCTGCTCGAGGTCGGGCCCACCCTCAAGGGCATGAACCCGGACACCGTCCTGGGGGACGTGAAGTCCTTCCGCAGCCGTGGCGGCCGCGGGGCGAAGGCCACGGTGCGGATCGAGGGCAGCGCCGAGCAGCATCTCGAGGCGATCGGCGGCGCGGTCCGCGCGTGGGCGGCGGAGTACCGCGTCGACGACGTCTACGCGGCGTACGTCGAGGCCACGTTCGACGATCATGTGATCGCCTACGTCGAGTCGTGGGACGAGCCCTACGGCGGCGGCACCTACTACGACATCCCCTACACCGCCGGCGCGAACGGGGTCGAGCTCGGCGAGCCGACCGCGGTCGCCATCGTCGGCGCGGTCCAGCCCAAGGCCCACCGCCGCGCCGCCAAGCTCCGCCAGGTCGGCACCAAGGCCGGCGCCCGCAACAGCGTGGCGGACCTGGCCAACCTGCAGACGATCCACGACCTGTCGTCCGGGCTGGGGGCGGCCTGCGCCGAGCCGGACGGCACCGCCGCCGCCGAGCCGGACGCACCGGCCGAGGACGGCAAGCGGCGGCGGTTGTCCGCCGGTGACCAGGCGGCGCTGCTCGGCCTCGAGCTCGCCGCGCTCTGACCTACCCGCACCCCCGTACCCGACCGCCCACCCGGACGGCCGGGCGGTCCGCATGCCCACAGGAGGGCCCCACATGTCCAAGACCCCCGACGAGCTGCGGGCGGGTATCCGCAAAGAGCTCGAGGCCGCCCGGGCGATCGCCGCCAAGGCCGAGACCGAAGGCCGCGAGTTCACCGCGGACGAGATGGCCACGGTGAAGACGCACATCGACGAGGGCCAGCGACTCAAGGGCCTGTTGGAGAAGGCCGGGCAGGGCGCGTCGCTGCTCGCCGCGCTCAAGGGCCTCGAGGGTGCCGGCCTGGTCGACCAGCGGCCGACGCCGTCCGCCGTCGCCGGGGGCACCAAGGGCAGCATGGGGCAGCGGGTCGTCGCCGGCCTCGACCCGTGGCTCAAGAGCGCGTTCCCGGGCGGGCGGATCCCGGACTCGGCGCGGGGCGTGCAGTCGCCGCCGGTCATCCTCGGCAAGACCCTGGGCCGTAAGGCGCTGATCACCGGCGAGTCCGACACGTCCGCCGGCGCGCTCGTCCGGCCCGACTATGACGGTGTCGTCGACACCTACGTCGGCCCGCCGCTGATCGCCCGCGGCCTGCTCACGATCGGCAGCACGGCGACCGACACCGTCGAGTACGTGCGCGAAGGCGCGCGGACGAACAACGCCGCGCCGGTCGCCGAGGCGACGACCGCCGCCCCGGTCGGCTCCGGCTCCCCGGAAGTCACCCCCGAGCAGGCCGGCGTCAAGCCGGAGTCAGGGTTCGTGCTGGAGAAGGACTCGACGACGGTCAAGACGATCGCGCACTGGATCCCCGCGACCAAGCGGGCGCTGGCCGACCCGGGCCAGATCCGGACGCTGATCGATTCGTTCCTGCTCGACGGGCTCGCCGAGCAGCTCGAGTACCAGATCTTCAACGGGTCCGGCACCGGCGAGGACCTGCTCGGCGTGCTGAACACCCCGGGCACGCAGGCCCAGGCGTGGGACACCGACCTGCTCACCACCGCCCGCAAGGCGAAGACGAAGATCCGCCGGATCGGCCGGCGCGTCCCGAACGCCTACGTCCTGAACCCCGAGGACGCCGAGCGGTTCGACCTGCTCAAGGACGGCGAGAACCGCTACTACTTCGGCGGGCCGGTTGCGGCCGGGGAGGGGCCGACCCTGTGGGGTCTGCCGCGGCTGGAGTCCGAGGAGGTCCCCGCCGGCACGGGCCTGCTGGCCGACTGGCGGATGGCGGTCCTCATCGACCGCGAGCAGGCGTCGGTCCAGGTCTCCGACTCGCACGCGGATTTCTTCACTCGCAACCTGGTGGCGTTCCTGGCCGAGCTGCGGGCGGCGTTCTACATCCGCCGGCCGTCGGCGTTCATCGAGATCGACCTGACCGCCTGATGCTGCTGACGTCCGCCCGCGGCCGCGGAGTCTGCCCGGTCTGCGGGACGCCCGGCCGGGCGTGCGTCGGTCACTCCACGACCAGCGGCCGGCCCGGGGTGGCCGTGGCCGCCCCGCCCCCCCGGGGGGGGGGCCTTCCGCGCCTGCGGGGGGCCCCCCCCCCCCCCCCGGGGGGGGCCGGGCGGGCGCGGGGCCCCCCACGACCCCCGGAGGTGGCGGCATGCCGCTCGTCCGTGAGACCCGCACCACCCGATCCGGCATGAGCTACATCGTGAAGGTCCCCGCCCCGCCCGAGCCGGCCACGCCAGCGCCCGCGCCGGCGGCCGCGCCGGCTCCGACCGACGGCGGCCAGGGCGAGGCCGGGCACAAGAAGCGGCCGGCGCCGGCCGCCCGCCGCCGCGCCCGCCCGGCCGGCGCGGCGCAGGCCTCGGCCGAAGCACAGACCCCACCCGCCGGCACCGACGCGCCGGACAGCGAGCAGACCCCGCCCGCCGGCGACGGCGCGTCGGACGGCGAGCAGGTCCCGCCCGCCGGCGACGGCGACGATCCGAACGAGGAGAACTGACGTGGTCGCGTCCCCGTACCCCTACCCGTCCGGCGCCACCGAGGCCAACGGCCTGCGTGCCAGTGCCGCGAGCGGCTTCTACCGGGCGTCCATGCCGCGGCTGTTCGCCTCGGCGAACCTCACCGCCGCCACGTCGGGCGTCGCGGTCGCTACCCCGCTGTTCCTGCGCCGCGGCGAGCGGGTCACCTCCCTGACCTGGGTGTCCGGCGCCACCGCGCTGGCCACCGGGACGACGCAGCTCGCCGCGCTGTACTCGGCGGCCGCGACGCCGGCGCTGCTACGCAAGAGCGCGGACGCCACCTCGGCCGCGTGGGCCGCGAACGCCCTCAAGACGTTCGACCTCGCGAGCCCGGTCGACATCAGCGCGGACGGCTACTACTGGGCGAGCCTGATCGTCGCCGCGGCGACGGTGCAGACGCTGGCCGGCCACCTGGCCCAGACCGGTGTCGCCGGCCCGGTCGTCACCGGGGACCTGAACCTGGCCGTCACCCACGGCTCGGCCCTCACCGACGCGCCGGCGACGATCGCCACCCCGACGGTGCGCGCCGGCGTCCCGTTCGTGGTCGCCCGGTAGACGGGCCTGGGCGTGGACCTGTTCGAGTTGGTGGACCTCTCGACGCTCGCCCAGGCCGACATCCCGCCAGCGGCCGCGACGCTCGCCCGGTCGCTGGCCGAGGCCGCGGTGCGCGCCGAGGTCGAGCAGCTGCTCGACTACGTCGAGAACGACGTGATCACCCTCGACGGGTCCGGGCATGGGGTGCTGCTGCTACCCGAGCTGCCCGTGCACACGGTCAGCGCCGTCGAGGTCGACGGCACCGCCCTCGAGGAGACCGGCTGGCAGCTGCGGCGCGCCGGCGTGCTCGTCCGGCCCGGCGGGTGGATCTGGCCGTACGGGGTGCCGGTCACCGTGACCTACACCCACGGCTACCAGGTGCCCCCGCCGGCGGCCCGCGCGGTTGCCCTGGCCGTCGCGCTGCGCCTGGTGCAGAACCCGGGCCGGCTGTCCGCGGCGACGATCGGCGCGGTCAACCTGTCCTACGGCGCGGCCGCGGCCGCCGGTGCGGAGCTGCTCGAGGCCGAACGCCGCCAGCTCGACGGCCTGCGGGCGGGCGAACGATGACCCTCCCTGGCTGGCTGCTACCGCACACGGTCCTGATCGAGCCGCTGGCCGGCTCCACCGGGACCGGGGCCGCGTTCGGTCCGGGGTTCACCGCGCCGGCGATGGTCCAGGACAAGCGGCGCACCGTCACCTCCGCCACCGGCGAGGAGGTCGTCTCCGACACCGCGGTGTTCCTGCCTGCGGGCACGGACTGCCCGTCCGGCTCGAGGGTGACCGCCGGCGGGCGGGTGGCCATCGCGGTCGTGGTCACGACCGCCGACGGGGGCGGGTTGCCGACCCCGGATCACATCGAGATCGCTCTCACCTGACCGGAGGTCCCCCACCATGGCGCGCGTCCCGATCACTGTCGTCACCGCGCAGAACAGCAACCTGCACCCGACCACCGGCGACGACGTCAACGACCATTCGTTCGCCTGGTCACCACACCGCCAGTTGATCGTTCGCAACGCCGACGCTTCCGCGCACCCGGTCACGGTCATCACCCCGGGCGCGCTGGGGAAGGCCGGGCTGGCGATCGCGGACGACACCCGCACCGTGGCGGCCGGGGCGACCGTGCGGATCGACACCCGGGAGACGATCTACCGGCAGGCCACCGGCCTGGTGCACGTCGACCTCACCGACGACACCGGTATCACCCTCGGCGTGCTGGACCTGGCCTGATGGCCGGCACCCGCCGCGGCGCGGAGTTCGTGTGGCGTGGGGGTGAGCTGACCGCCGCGGTGCGCGCGGCCGCCCTCGAGGGACTGCGCGCGGCCGCGGAGCTGATCGGGGACGCCTCCGACCGGCGCATCCCGGTGGAGTCCGGGGACCTGCGGGAGTCCCGCGAGGACGACGTCGACGAGGGCAGTCTCACCGTCGACATCACCTACGGCGGCCGCGGCGGACTGCCGCAGGCCTACGCGATCCGCCAACACGAGGACCTCGAGCTGCAACACCCGAGCGGCGGGCAGGCGAAGTTCCTCGAGCAGGCACTCGAGACCAACAAGAACGACGTGTTCGAGATGATCGCCGACGACATCCGCCAGGCGATCGACGCCGGCGGAGACCTCTGACCGTGCTGCTCGACGAGCTCGCCGAATGGCTCGCCGCCCGCCGCCCGGACCTGCTCGCCTGGTCACCCGCCGAGCCGTACGACCCGGCCGACGTGCGGGCGGCGCTCATCGTCGGGCCGATCCCCCCGACGCTGGACCGCGCGGTGGGCCTGGCCGTCGCCCCGATGGAACTCGGGCAGATCCGCGGCGCGCTCGAGGTCCCGCTACAGGTCCGCTCCCGCGGCCGCCCCGACGACCTGGCCGACTCCGACCAGCTGTGCGACGCGGTCGCCGGCGAGCTCCGCGACGCCCACAACACCACCCTGCCCGGGGGGACCTGGCTGGCGGTGGTCCGCCTCAACGCGGGCCGGCCCGGCTGGCTCGGCCGGGACGCCACCCGCCGCCACCAGCACGTCATCAACGCCCGGCTGTTCATCGGCCGGCCGACCTGAGAGGAGACCGGCCATGGCCGAGGATGTCACCGCCACGCGGGGCGCAGTCCTGGAGATCGAGTCCGCCGTCACCGACACCTGGCTCGACCTCACCCCACTGATCGAGAGCCTGGACCTGGACCGCGGCGCCGGCACCCAGCGCCAGGCCGTCGACGCCTGGGGCGACGAGGGATGGCAGAACGACCGGGTGACCGGCCGCGGCTGGAAGTTCTCCGTGACCATGAAGACCCGCCGGGACCTCGACACCGGGGCCATGAACGCCGCCCAGGCCCGGATCAGCGAGCTCGGCGACGCCCAGCTCGCCGAGGCCCAGACCCGGGTCCGCTACCGCGAGTCGGCGGACCTGGCCACCTGGCTGGTCTGGGGCTGCAACGTCGACGTGAAGAAGTCGAGCGGCGGCGGCGCCTACGACCTCGCCCCCCTCGAGTTCGACATCATGACGTGCGGGGCGCCGGACACGGACGCCGTCGTCTGATGGTCCGTGTCGCCCTCGACGGCCAGGACCCGGGCGAGGCCGATCGTCACGTCACGATCGACTTCGACGCCTACCTCGCCGAACACGACACCGCTACGCCCGTCACGATCCGGGTGGGCGGCCGGCTGTGGGACCTGCCCGCATCGCTGCCGTCCGGGTTCATGCTGCGTGCCAGCGCGCTGGAGGCACGCGGCCAGAACAGTCGGGTCACCGACACCGAGGCGGAGAGCATGCTGCGCGGCCTGTTCGGCCGGCAGGCCACCGAGCTGCTCGACGGCGTCCCCGAACACACGTTCCCTGACCTGCTACGGCTGGTGCTCGACGCCTACCGGCAGCGGATGGCGGAACGCCGGGGAAACGCCCCGGCCCCGACGACGGGCCCGAACCGGCCGGCACGTCGGGGCAATCAGCGGCCGCGGCGTCGCAGGCCGCCGAGGCCCGCCTCCGGCGGCTGATCGTTCAGCACTGGGTGCTGCTGTGCGCGGACTTCCACCGCGAGTACGGCCTCGACCTCGACGGCCCACCCGGCACCGCGGACATCCTCACCGCCCGCTCCTGGCGGTGGTTCCTCGGCCGGGTCCTCGGCCTGTCTGACCAGTCCCGGTGGCGGCACGCGGTCGCCGGCGAACCGGAACGGTCCACCCCCGAGCAGCAGCTCGCCGAAGCACGCGCCCGCGGACGGAGGTGAGCCGTGTTCACCGTCGGGGAGCTCCTCGCCCGTCTGCGGTTCGACGACTCGGAGATGGAGGAGGGCGAGGAGCGTGCCCGTGGCCGGTTCGCCGGCCTCGGCGACCACCTGAAAACCGCTGGCCTGGCGGCCGGGGCGATCGGCGGGGCGATGCTCGCCAAGGGCCTGTCCGACGCCATGGACATGGAGACGGCCACCGCCAAACTGACCGCCTCACTCGGCGCGACCGGGGAGGAGGCCGCCGCCATCGGCCGGGCCAGCGGCGCGGTGTACGCCTCCGGCTGGGGCGAGAGCCTCGACGACGTCAACGAGGCGCTCGGCTCCGTCGTGTCCTCGTTCTCCGGCGTCGAGGAAATGTCCGAAGCTGGGATGCAGCAGGCCACCAAAAGCGCAATGGCACTCGCACGGACCTTCGACATCGACGTGTCAGAGGCCGCGACCGCCGCCGGCGCGATGGTCAAACAGGGCCTGGTCGACGACAGCGTCGAGGCATTCAACACGCTCACCGCGGCCGCGCAGACCCTCCCGAAGTCCATGGTTGGTGATCTTCCGGCGATCGTCACCGAGTACGGCGTCCATTTGAAGCGCATCGGCCTCGACGCCCAGACCTCGTTCGGCTTGATGAGCCAGTACGTGAACGCGGGCGGTAAGGACATCGACCAGGCCGCCGACGTGCTGCACGAGTTCGGCCGGATCACCTCCGAGGAGACCGACCGCGCCGCCGCCGGGTTCAAAGGCCTCGGCCTGGACTCGAAGCAAATGCTGACCGACCTCGGGAAGGGCGGCCCCGAGGCCAAGGCGGCACTGCAGGCCACCCTCGACGCGCTGCGCGGCGTCGAGGACCCAGCCAAGCGGGCTCAGCTGCAGGTGGCCTTGTTCGGTGACATGGCCGGCGAGTCCGTCGACGCGCTGCTCGCGATGGACCCGGCGTCCGCGACAGCGGGTACGGCGCTCGACAACACCTCCGGCGCGGCGCAGCGGCTCGCCGACCAGGTCGGTGGCACCACCGCCCAGTCCCTGGAGTCCCTCAAGCGCCAGTTCTCCCAGGGCCTGGCCACGGCCGTATCGCAGGCCCTGCCGTACCTGCAGAAGGCGACCGACTGGATCACCGAGCACTCGGACCTGGTCAAACAGGTCGCGATCCCGGTGCTGATCGCCCTCGGCCTGGGCGCCCTGGTGATGGGTGCGCAGGTGGCCGCCGGATGGATCATGGCCATGGGGCCGGTCGGCTGGGCGGCGATGGCGATCGGCGCCGCCGTCGCGCTGATCATCATGTACTGGGATGAGATCAAGGGCGCGGCCGCGGCCGTGTGGAACGCGATCTCCTCGGCGTGGGGTGCCGTGGCGGGCTGGTTCTCCGGCCTGCCGGGCATGTTCGCGGGCTGGTTCTCCTCGGCCGGCTCGTGGCTCCTCGACGCCGGAAGCAAGATCGTTAGCGGGCTGCTGGGCGGGATCGCCGGGGCCTGGTCGGCCGTGATCGGCTTCTTCGGGGGGATCTTCGGCGCGGTGCTGGGGTTCTTCGTCTCCGCCGGACAGTGGCTCCTCGACGCCGGAAGCAAGATCATTGGCGGGCTGCTCGGCGGGATCAAGACCGCGTTCCTACTCGTCGTCGGCTTCTACGCCACCGTCTACGGGACGATCCTGGGCTACTTCCTCAACGCGGCCCAGTGGCTCCTCGACGCCGGAAGCAAGATCATTGGCGGGCTGCTCTCCGGGATCAAGACCGCGTTCCTACTGGTCCTGAACTTCTACGGCGCGATCTACGGGACCATCCTCGGCTACTTCCTGAGCGCAGCCAGCTGGCTCCTGAACGCTGGCCGGAACATCATCTCCGGCCTACTCGGCGGCATCCAAGGCGCCTGGGGAACCGCCAACGGCTGGCTGTCGCAGATCGGCAGCTTCATCGGCGGGCACTTCGCGAACGCGGCCTCGTGGCTGTTCAGCGCCGGCAAGAAGGTCGTGCAGGGGTTGATCGACGGGCTCGAGAGCATGATCGGCGCCGTCGGTCGGACCATGGGAAAGATCACGAGCAAGATCGGTGGGTTCCTGCCCGGCTCGCCGGTGAAGTGGGGCCCGCTCTACGGCGACGGCGAACCGTGGCGCCGCGGTGCGCGGATCGCCGCAGGCATCGCGGCCGGCATCGACCGCGAGGCAGGGGCCATCGACGCCGCCATGACGTCGGCCGTGACCAGCGGACTCCAGGTCCCGACGCTCGGCGCATCTCTCGCCGGCGCACCCGTGCGCGGCAGCGACGGCGGTGCCATGCCGGTCTTCGCCCCGCAGATCACCTTCGCTGGGCCGGTGTACTCCGACCGGTCCGGGATGGAGCGGCTCACCACCGAGATGTTGCCGCTGCTGCAGGAGAAGTGGCGCAGCTACGACCGGTCGAACATCTGAGCGAGGAGGTAGGTATGCCCACCCCGATGGACCTGGACAAGCTGCGATCGATCGGTTTCGTGCGCGCCGGGCAGATCGGTCCGCAGGTGCGGGAGGGCCGCGACGAGGCCGGCCGCCGGTTCAAGGAGGTGACCGACGAGCAGGGGCACACGACGACGCAGCGCGGTGACGGCGGGACCGACCTGACGTTGCGGCCGGCCACGATCCGCGCCGGCACCGTCGTCCACGCCGGCCAGGCCCCGCAGCGGCCACGCGTCGACCCGGCCGCCGGCGGGTACGCCCCGTGCCGCTGCGGCGACCACTCCCGCGGCGACCACCCAGCTCGGGATCACCTCTGATGCCCTCGGGTCTGTACGTCCCGACCATGGTCGGGGTGCTCCGCCAGGACATCGCCCTCGACCTGGACTCGACCGCGCACAAGATCGCCCTGTTCAACGGCAGCATCGCGCCGAACCTCAACACCGACACCGCCTACGGGGTCGGCGCGTACGCCTCCAACGAGGTGACCGGCACAGGCTGGCCGGCGGGCGGGGTCGCCCTGTCCGCGGCCGCCGCCGGGGGGACCTCGACGGCGCCCACCTTCGGCCCGGCCGGGTCCGGGGTCGCCGTGTACGACATGGGCAACGTGGCCGTGTCCGGGGTGACCGCGACCGGGATCCACTACCTGCAGCTCTACGCCGACGCCCTCGCCGGGAACAACGCGATCCTGCTGATCGACCTGGGCGGCGACTACCCCGTCGACGGCGTGCTGCGGGTCCTGTGGCGGGAGACCGGCGTGTTCACCTGGACGATGGGAGGGGGTAGCTGATGTCCGACAGCAGCATCACCGCGAAGGACGCCGGCGGCGCCACGATCACGATCGACACGCAGAACGTCGGCGGGTCCGGTCAGCACCAGCAGGCCGTCGTCATCGGTGACGGGGTGAACGTCGGGCGGGTCGTGGGGATCGATTCCGCCGGCGCGGCGAGCGTCCGGCCGCGGGCGGCGAGCACGGCCACGCTGGTGAACGTGTCCGCGTCGCTCAGCTCGGTGACGATCCGCGCGGCGAACAGCGCCCGGCTCGGCCTGATCGTGGTCAACGACAGCACCGCGGACCTGTACCTGACCTTCGACGGGACGACCGCGTCGACGTCGAACTACTCGATCAAGCTGCCGCCGGGTGCTACCTACGAGATGACCATCGTCGTCACGACCCTGATCACGGGTGTGTGGTCGGCTGCGTCCGGTACGGCCCGGGTCACGGAGCTGACCTGACATGCCGATCATCCTGGGCAACCCGCCGCCGGCGACCTGGGTCCCCACCCTCACCAACATCACCCTCGGCGACGGGTCCATGGGTGCCCGATATCTGTTCCTCGCCCCGGGGGCCGTCTACTACCGGATCTTCATTCAGTTCGGCTCGACCACGACCGTCGGCGGCACCGTCCAGGTATCGATCCCGTTCACCCCCAACACGACGCTGGCGCAGACCGGCCACGCGCGCACGTTCCACCCGAGCCTGGGGATCTACTCCGGCGTCCACGGCTTCACCTCGACGACGATCAACTCGATCATCGTGCGGGAGGGGATGACCGACCTCGCCACCGCCGTCCCGTACACCTCGTGGACGTCGGGTTGCACGATCCGCCTCTGGGGCGTCGCCGAACTCGCCTGACAGCACCACCCCCCGCCCGGCCCGCAGTCACCGCTGACGTTCTGCCCCGGGGGGTGACCTGTGCCGTATCCCGTCATGCCGCCCGGCGAATGGGTCCCCGAGCAGATCCCCGGGCAGCTGCGCGAGGAGTTCACCGGCGCCGACGGTGACATCGAGACCCCCGCGCGCACCTGGCTGGACTGGGAGGCACTTGCCGGCGCCGGGCAGATCGTCGGCAACCAGGCCACCGGAACCACGGCGTCCGGGGCGGATGTGTTCCGCTGCACGTCCGCCCTCTCCCACCCTGACCATTCCGTCGAGATCGAGATCACCGCGCTCGACGCCGCGGTCGACCGGGCCGCCGGAGTGTGGCTGCGGATGGGCGCGGGCGCGGGCCTCGCCGGCTATCAGGTCCAGGTCTCCGAGCAGGCCGACGAGGTCCGGATCGTCCGCTGGGAAGCGGGCGTGGGCACCGACATCAGCGGCCCCGATGGCGCCCTGGCCGTGCCGCTGGTCGTGCCCTGCGTGCTCCGCGCCGCGATCGACGACACCGCGCTGACCGTCTACGTCGACAACGCGCTGGTCTGGCAGGGCACCGACAGCACGGCCAGCCTCGCCACCAACACCGCGGTGGGGCTGGACTTCACCAACGCGAACAGCACCGCGAAGATCACCACCTGGCAGGCCGTCGAGCTCGGCAGTCTCCTGCTGGAACCGGACACCATCGTCACGACCTCGACGGTCGGCGCGCCCGCGTTCCTCTCCGAGGCCGAGCAGATCGCCGGCCTGATCGCCTCCTGGGACGCCGCCGACCTGGCCGGCCTGGCCGACGGGGCGCCGGTGTCGTCGTGGCCGGTGCACGCCGGCGTGGAAACCGCCCCGCTGGCCGCAGTCGGCGCGGCCCGGCCGGTGTACCGGACGAACCGGGTCAACGGCCAGGGCGCGGTCACGTTCACCGCGGCGTTGCAGCAAAGCCTGGACACTGGCGGCTGGAGCCGTACCTACCCGGTTCCCCTGACGGTGATCGTCGTCCACAGGTGGACGACGTTGTCCGCGTGGATGGACCTGTGGTCCGGCCGGAACCTGGTCTACACCCACGCGTCCGCGCGCCCGGCCCGGCTCACCGTGGGCGCGGGCACGGCCGGCCAGGTCGACGACCCGACGTCGCTGTCTGTCCAGGGCTGGCACATCGCCGGCGTCGTGTTCAACGGCAGCGGCACCCGGACGTTCTACGACTCCATGACCTCGACCGGGAGCGGTACGACCGGCACCGGCCCGGCCGCGGGGCTCCCCGGGCTCATCCTCGGCGCGTCGTCGACCCGCAACGGCGCGTGGCTCAACGGGGAGATCACGGAGATCCTCGTCATCGGCCGGGCAGTAGCTGATGCCGAGATGGCCGGCCTGCTCGGCGACCGGGCGCAGAAGTACGGCCTGCCGTGGGCGCCGCCGCCCGGCGAGGAGGGACCGCCGGATCCTCCGCTGCCCGGCGCCGAGGGGGCACCGGACGCGCTACCCGAGCCGGTCGTGGAGCCCGGCGTGCCCACACCGCACCTGGGCATGGTGTTCGACTCCGGCCCGATGGAGCTCCTGACCCTGCCCAGTACCGCTCTCGGCTCCTACAGCACGTTCGATGTTGCGGCGATCAGCAGCCTGCCGGCGATCATCTGGGGGGCTGGTACCAGCCCGTCGATCTCGACCGTCGCGCCGCAGGCCGGCGCCACCCACCTGGCCATCACCCGCACCGGGTCGGCCGGCGACATCAGTTTCATCCTCGGTGTCGACTTCGGGGACGTCGCCGCCTCCGGTCGCAACTACCTGATCTGGCTGCCGATCCGCCCCGCCCCCGGCGACCCGAACCGCACCGTCCGCGTCTCCGCAACCTGGCTCGACGACGACGAAGAGGTCCTGAGCTCCGACCTGATCGAGCAGGACGAGGGCACCGGCTACGTCACCCGGGAGGGCTACACCTGGCCCGGCCTGCGGACCACCGCCCCCGACGGCGGCCGCCACCTGGTCATCGGGGTACTCGTCGAGGGCTGCGACCTCGGCGAAACCCACTTCGTCGACGCCTGGCCGATCCGCCAGTTCGGCGTCAACGTCGGCTCCCGGCTACGCCGCCGGCCCGGGGAGACCCGCGGCCGGTCCACGGACCTGGTCGACTTCGAGGCCGGCACGGCGAAATTCGTCCTCAACAACTTCGACGGCCTGTTCACCCCGGGCGGCGACGGCTATCCCGTCGACCTGCGCCAGCAGGTCACCCTGGTCTGGGAGCTCGACGGCGCGCTCTACCCAGGCGGGGTGTTCTACACCGACGAGTGGAACAACATGCCGGCCGCCGACGGTGTCGGCGATGTGCAGGTGAACTGCGTCGACGGGTTCGAGCTGCTCGCGTCCATCAAGCTGATGCCCCCCCACCAGTCGGAGATCATCTACCGGGCGGTCGGCGATTCCTACCTGCCGTTGACGGAGGAGTCCGGGAGCCGTACCGCGGGGGACATCGCCGGCGACGGCGGCACTGCGATCCTGCGCGCCGCCACCGCGGGCAGCGGCGGGTCCGACTTCGGCGGGCAGTCGTTCAACCCGAAGCTCAGTTCCGGGCACACCGGCGACGGCGACGCCACCGTGCTCCAGTTCAACGACGGCGACATCACCGGCGGGAAGGGCGACGTCCTCGAGGTCACCGGCCTCACCAGCGCCATCCCCAAGCGCGGGCAGGGGTGGACATTCCTCGTCCGGCTCGCAATCCCCGCCTCCACCGGCCAGTACCAGATCATCTACCGCAACGCGCTGGAATCGAACCTCCCGTATTTGCCCGGGTTCCAGATCTCCGTCACCCCGACCGGGAGCATCGAGGTCTCGTCCTACTCCGCGGTGGTGATCGAGACCCCGTTCCGGTACGACGCGGACAGCCCGTACTCGCTGGCCGTCACCTACGACCCGACGGTTGGCCGGTACGGCCGGATCCGGATCCGGATCTACGGGTCCGACATCTCCGCCACCCTGACCAACGACCCGTTCTCCGTGGTCGGTACCCCCACCCGCGCCTACCTGGGGGGCACCTACACCCCCATCGGCGGGAACCTGACCTTCCCGTTCCGCGGCCGCATACAGCACGTCCTGTTCGCCAACAGGGTGCTCCCCGACGCGATCATCACCTACCTCGAGCAGCACATCTCCCAAGGCGTCCCCGAATCCGAATCGGTGCGCGCGGCGACGATCTGCGAGTACGCCGGTTTCGCCCTGCCCTACACCCGCTTCGACCGGGGTCAAAGCGTGCTGCTGGCCGCCCACTGGGCGGACCGCACCAGCCTGCTCCAAGCCCTACGGACCACACTCGGCCACGCCGCCGGCCAGCTGATGATGTCCGCGGACGGGCGAGTCATGGCCCACAACCGGCTCCACCGCGCCACCCCGACGCCCCGGTTCGTCTTCGCCGGCGGACAGATGAGCCCCGCCCGCGCCGGCCTGTCGCCCCGCCTCGACCGGTCCCGGCTCGCGAACACCATCGTCGTCTCCCGCCCGCGCGGCGCCCGCTACCGGCTCATCGACCGGGCCAGCCGCACGAAGTACGGCGAAGTTGAGGCTCCCGCGCGGGAGCTACACGTCCAGAGCGACCAGGAGGTCTACGACCACGGCCGGGCGGTGCTGCGCGCCCGCGCCACCCCCCGCAGCGAGATCAAAACCGTCGAGTTCGACCTGGCCGGCCGCCCGCAGCTCGCCCGCGCGCTGCTGTGCCTCGAGCTCGGCGATTTCATCTCCGCCGGCGACCTGCCCGACACCGCCGGCGCCGACGAGATCTCCGGCTTCGTCGACAAGATCGAGAGCTGGTCGGATGGGCCGCTGCGCGCGATGCGGATGCGCCTGTCGCTCTCGCCCGTCACCTCGGCACTGACCTACGGGGACGTGCCCGGCCAGGACCCGACCACCCCGACCCCCGAAGTCCCCGAAGACCCGCCGCCCACCACCCCCGACCCTGAACCACCAGCACCGACCGGCTTCTGGACCTCCGGCGGCGACCGCAACAGCAGCTCGGCGAGCCAGGCCGGCGCCGAGGCGTGGGGGGCATGGCGCGGGCGGCCCTCGACCACCGCCCACCTGTACAACACGAGGACGAACGGCTGGTCGTCGTTCATGCCGAACACCGGCCAGCCCGCCGCGTTCACCAGCCCGAACATTCGCATGATCCTGCTGGTCTCCCCGTTCCCGCTGAATATCGGCTGCACTTACAGTGCACTGGCTTCCGGCGCCTACGATACCCAGTGGACCCAGTTCGCCACCATCCTCAAACAGCGCGACGAGGCCGCCGGCAGGCCGCCCACGATCCTGGCCGTGGCATGGGAAGCCAACGGCTCTTACTTCTCCTGGGGCTATGGCAACGGGGCCCAGCAGTACTCGACCGATACCGAGTACAAGAACGGTTTCCGGCGGATCTCGCAGGTCGTGAAGGCCGCATATCCGGGCGTGAAAATCGCCTGGATCATGAACGGGCACACGAACCCGATGGCCGCCAGCCGGATCTACCCCGGCGACGACCGGGTCGACGTCATCGGCGTCAACTATTACGACCACTACCCGGCATCCCTCACCGCCGCCGCGTTCGACGCTGAAAGTAACAAGGCCGACGCGGGCGTCGGCTGGTACCTGAAGATGGCCCGCGACCACGGGAAAGAGTTCGCGGTGCCCGAGTGGGGCCTGTCCTGGCAAAACAAGTCCTCGGGCGGGACACTCTACGGCGGCGGCGATAACCCCGTCTACGTCGAAAAGATGTACCGCTTGTTCGAGGGCGCCCGGCAGACCGGCCACATCATCGCCGAATGCTATTTCGATGACCCGATGGGCGGCGGGAACGTCGACAGCGACCTGTACAACAACGGCAACCCGAACTCGGCGGCGAAATACAAGCAGCTCTACCGGCCCGGCGCGACCACGACGCCGACCACCCCGACGAGCGTCGCACCGACCGCGAACATCACCTCGACCACCTCGACGCTACGCATGGGCAGCACCACAGGTCCTCGGATGTACCTCGCCGGCGGCAACGTGTGGGGCATCGAAGACAACGTCAATAACGGCGGGTTCGGCAACGGCCAGTACGCGAACCGCGCGAACGTCGCAGCCACCCTCAAGAGCTGGGGTGCGAACTACGTCCGGTTCCGCCTGTACGCGAACTACTACAACGGCCTGACCGCCGCCAACAAAACCGCGATGATTCAACGGGTCGTCGACTGGCGGAACACCCTGCGCGCAGCCGGCCTACTGACCTGCTTCTGCTGGTGGGACTCGTTGGACGGGCCGTATTCGGGTGCGCAGTGGGCGACCGCGAACAACTGGCAAAGATCGTTCGCCATGCAGAACGCGGTCATCTCCGCTATCGGTAGCGACCCGTACGTTTTCTACGAACCCTTTAACGAGCCCAACAACGTGTCCTCGGCGGACTGGGACACCGCCATGCGGAGCACCATCGCGAACTTCCGCGGGCAGGGATACCGGGGCCTGCTCGTCATCGACACGCCCAACTGGAGCCACCTGTACGACGACACCCGGATGACGGGAATCGAGGCGTACGACGCCAGTCTCACCGGCCGGCCGGCGAACATTGTCTATGCCCGGCACGATTACGCCAGCGAATACCCGGGGAACGCCTGGGATCAGTCCCGGTGGGCCAGCGAAAACGGCGGGACGGCACGCCGGCACATCCTGCTCGAAACCGAGTTCGGGAACTTCAACGGCGGCGTCACCAACACCGGATGGGCCGACGGTGCAACCTCGTTCTTCGCCAGCCAACCCCGCGTCCAGGACAACCTTGCCGGCGGCTGCGCCTTCCTATTCGGGAACTGGTTCGACGCGAACGCGATGACCAGCACCCCATACCAGACGCCAACAACGTGGGGAAACCAGGTGCGGACTCGCTTCCTGGGGGCCGCTGGCGCCACGGCCATCCCGAACGGCTGACCCCCACACCAAACCGTCCGCACGACCAGATGAGGGGACATGCGCCGATGGTCGACCATAGCCACGGGGACATTCGAGGCGATCTCACGCGTCGTGGGACTCCTCGGAGTCATCCACGAACTCGCGAGCGGCCTCGAGCGGCCGATCATCGTCGGCGTCTGCGCTCTCATGATGGGACTGCCCGACGCCTGGGAGATCGACCGGGCCCGGCGCGGGCAGCCCGACGACCCGCCGCCGCGGCGGTCACCGTCTGGCGAGGATGGACCTGGACCCTCCTCTTCACCGCCGGCTGCATCGGGCTGACCGTCATCCTGGTGGTGGCCCGGTGATCCGCTCGGTCCGGGGTCGGATCGGCGCCGTCCTGCTCGCGGCCCTCATCGCGGTGCTCGCCGCCTGGTACGTGCGGGACACCCAGCGGGCCCTCGACGGCAACGAGCGGGCCCTCGACGGGAACGAGCAGGCGCTGAAGCGGCTCGGCGTCGAGGTGCGGGCCGACTGCGCGTTCAAACGGGACGTCGCCGACCTACCGCGGCGCCTGCCCTCGTCGGCGGGCCCGGTCACGTACTCGCTGGCCTGGGACGCCTATGACGCGTACGTGACGAAGGGCTGCGAGGCCGAGCTCGGCCCGCTCGCCCCACCCCCGGCGCCGCGGCCGCCGACCGAACGCGGGTAGCCCATGACCGGCTACTGGGACGAGGTCCGCGATGGCGTTCCCTGCCGCGAGATCGACCGGGCCACCTGGACCGACCGTCACACCAGAGCCGGCAACCCCCCTCCCCAGGGGATGGGCCCGGTCGGCCGCCGACCCGCCGAGCAGGCTGCGGACCGGCTCCGCTACGCCGCGCTCCTCATCGCCCTGGCCCTCGTCGCCGCCGGCGCCTGCATCTGGTCCCTGGGAGCCCTGAGATGACCTACCCCACTACCTACCCGGGCGCTCGGCAGCGACTGATCCCGATCAACCACTCCGACGGCGGGATGACCGTGCCCACCCGCGGCCTGATCCCGCACGTCCAGATGGGCACGGCCCCGCTCTTCGGCTGGTTCTCCAACCCGGCCGCCGGAGTCAGCTCCCACCTGTGGCTATCCACCGCCGGCGACTTCGACCAGTACGTCGAGTTCGACAACAAAGCCTGGGCGCAGGCCGCCGGCAACAGCCAGTGGATCAGCGTGGAATGCGCCGGCACCGACGCCGACAACTACACGGCCATCCAGGTCCAGCGCCTCGGCGAGCTGTTCGCCTGGGGCATGCGCGTGTTCGGGTGGCGCGCCCAGATCACGGACCGGACCGACGGATACGGCCTCGGCACCCATCGGATGGGCGGCGCCGCCTGGGGCGGCCACTCGTGTCCCGGCGACATCCGCGCGAACCGCCGCGGCGACATCCTCGCGGCCGCCCTCGGCCGACCGGCCACCCCATCACCCCCGGAGGACGACGTGCCCCTCACCGATGCCGAAATCAACACCATCGCGGACCGGGCCGCGGCGAAGATGCTCGCCGCGCTCTGGGCGCAGATGGGCGACGTCAAGCCCGCCGTCCGCCAGGGCGACGTCGGCGACGTCCTCGCGCAGACCTACAACAAGGCCGGCGACCTCCAGAGCACGATCGCCAGGATCGAGGCCTACCTGTCCGGCCCGTTCAGCGCCTGGACCGCATCCCAGGAGACCGCACTCCGGGAAATCCGGACCCTGTTCGCCGGCGGCGCCGTCGCCGATCCCGCCGCCGCCGTCGCGCTGCTCGAGCGGCTCGACAGCGTCCTCGCCGCGTTCGCCGCACCCCGCACGTACACCGTCATCCCGACAGGAGACCCGCATGCGTAACGTCCTGCGCCGGCTCGCCGCGGCCGCCCGCGACCTCGGCGAGCGCGCCACCCGCGCGGCCGTCACCTCGTTCGGATCGAGCCTGGCCGCCATCACCGCGGCGGCCGCCGCCGGCGACATCTCCACCGCCCGGCTCCTGCTCTCCGCCGCGGCCGGCGCGGCCGTCGGCGCCGCCGGCGATGTCATCCTCAGCGCCATCGGCGCGAACCGCGGCATCACCGGATCCGCGAGCCTGGACCCGACCAACCAGGGCCCGGTCAGGTAGCCCGGCCACACAGCAGGGCGCACAGCACACGGCCCGGCCACCCCTCGCGCGGGGTGGCCGGGCCGGTTTCGTCGTGCGCTGGCTACGCCGAGAACGCCAGCTGGATGTGTTCGCCGGCCCGGACCACGTCCTGGGCGAGACAGCGCGATTCGTCGGGGAAGGTGACCTTCAGGCCCCCGTGCGGCCCGCTCTCGACGGTGACATGGAGGCCGATGCCGAGCGAGACGGAGACGTACCACCGCCCCCCGTCGCGATGGGGAGTGGTGTCAGCGCCCGTCATGCCGTACAGCACCACCACTGCATGTCGTGCCTGGTCCTCGGTCACTGGGTCCCCCGGTCGTATGGCGATGTCAGCTGATGATGCTCAGTAGCGCCGCGGTCTCCCACTGCCCGCCGCCGATCTGCCCGCGGTAGAACGCGCGGCGGAGCCCTTCCAGGTCGACCGCGACCTGCAGGTCGCTCATGCCCTCATGATCGGTGGTCGGGAACCAGCGGCGAAGCCGCCCGGCCGCGGCCTCCCGCAGCCACAGCCCCCCACACTCGCCCGCCAGCACCCTCACGATCCGGGTCCGCTCGACGTCGCCGTCCGCCCACTCGAGCAGAGCGGTGTGCAGCGCCGCAGTCGCGGCCGCCACCCGATCCGCGCGCCGAGCTTCCCGGCCCGCCCACCAGCGCGCGCACCTGGCCCGGATCACTTCGACACCGCCGGCCGGCGCAGCGTCTCGAGCTGGGCCCGTGCGGCCGCCACCGTCTCCGCGTCCTTCGCGTTGCCGGGCGTCGCCGCGGCGGCCAGTGCGATCACCTTGCGCTCCGCGTGCACCCGCGTAGCCACCGGGCCCGGCCCCCGAAGGCCGTACATCGTCCGGGACGACACACCCAGCATCGTCGAGATCAGCCAGCTCGTGTGGTCGTTACCGCTGGCGCTGACCGTGTGTGCGGACACCGGGGTGTCCCCACCGCCGTCGTAGTCCCTGGGCTGCCGCCGAGCGAGGACCCAGGCGTCGAGCTGGCGGGCGGACTGGCGCGGGTGCAGCGCCTCGTGCGGCAGTTGCGCATGGATCCGGTCGACCGCCGCGTGCACGTGGTACGGCTGGTCGATCCCGCGGTGCCATCGGACCAGCGCCTCGGCGTACCGCACCTCGGCCGGCCGTCGCGCGGGACGGTCGAGGTCGTGGTCCTCCCGGGCGCCGATGATGTGGTCGATCTCGTTCCATGACGTCGCCCGCGCCCGGGCCGCGATGACCGCCGCGGTGAGTAGCTCCTCGGCCTGGTGGACGATGGACGACGCCATCTGGACGAGGTCGTCACCACGCCGCGGCCGCGTCGGCACCAGTCCTCGAGCCATGTCGGACAGGTCGGAGGCCTTGTCCGACACCACCAGCCGCGCGAGCTCCCCCTCCGTCGCCTCGAAATGACCCTCGTCGACGAGACGCTCCCACGTCGACGACGGCAGATCCTCGGACGGCGCCGGCGCTGGCGCCATGACCCCGGCATCCAGCAGCTCGGCCGCCAGCGCGTCTCGCGCGGCCTGCATCCGGACGATCGCCTCATCCATCGCCTCGAGGGCGTCTAGGCCAGCGTCGGCGCGCGTCTCGGCCGGTAGATCGGAGTAGTCCCCGAGGCCGTGCCAGCGGCCGAGTAGGAAGCCGGGCCGGATGGTCGCGGCAGTCTCAGCCTCGCTGAAAGCCTTCCTTGTCCTGTGGGATAGCTCACGTGCTCGCGTCGAGGGCGTAGGGGAGTGCATGGTGTCTCCGGCGGTCAGGCGCTCGTGTCGAGCGCGTCTGGCACCGCCGTGTGGGAGACGTTAATTCGTACCCGTATGGCGCACGGCGACCTGCAACAATGCAGGTCAGCTCTGCGTTAACGGTGAAGTAACTTACAAGCGAGTGGTCGCAGGTTCGATCCCTGCCGCGCCCACACACTGGTTCCACATGCTTGCCTATTTTTGGATCAAGCTCGTGACCAGCCATTGTGTCCGTCGGGGGAGGGTGTCCACGAGCCCCTGAGTGGAGTAGAGATCATTTCGTAGGTCTGCACGTGGCGTACAGCGGTCGGGCACAATTCAACTGCGCGATCATGGGCGTATTTGACCATGGTTCTGGCGGTGGCCGATTCAACCCGCTCCGCGTGGAGCCGCCTAGGCCCCTGCGGCTTCCGGTCCGGCCGAATCTCGAAGTCCATCGCGCCCCTCAAACTGGGGCGTTGCGATGACCACTAGAACTCAAGATCACACGGCGCGGGGCTCGGGGCTTTCCGGGGCTCGAGTGCTGCCGTCGGACTGATCAAACGGCGTGGCGAAACTGCGGCTCACGCGATCGCCGCGATGTCCCCGTCGTCGAAGTAGATCGCCTGGTGCAGCCGGCCACCGAGAGCAGCAGCGTAGCGAGCAACCACTTCCTGACCGGAAAGCGAGCCCTGCTCGATCTGCGAGATCCGCCCCTTGGTCACGCCCATTCGCTCCGCCACGTGCTGCTGGGTCAGCCCCCGCGCCCGACGCACCTCAGCAAGCCGATGACCCACCGCGACCGCGAGAAGCTCCTGCCTGCCGGCAGCGACCGCATCCTCCCCACCGGCCCGGGCCACCTGCTCGGCACGGATGTCAGACCACCGTGTGTAACCGCTCATCGCCGATCGCTCTCTTCCTGACCGCGTTCCACCAGATAGCTCTTGTAACGCTGCTCCGCCAGCGGGATCGCCTCGGCGTACCAGGCATTCCACTGCCCAGCCTTGTCCCCGGCGACGAGCAGGATGCTCGAACGCCACGGATCGAAGCAGAACAAGATCCGGACCGTCCCCGGCCTGAGTTCCTTCAGGTTCGGCAGCGACGAGCCGCTGATCGTGTCGACGAGCGGTCTACCCAGCCCTGGGCCGATCTCTGCGAGAAGATCGATTGCTTGCACGACCCGGGCGTGGGCGACCTCGTCCAGGCTCTCGATCCAGTCGCGGACCTCGTTGGCGAGGTAGACCTCCCACTGCTGTCCTTCCACCACGTAAGTATAGCTCCCGCTAAACCCTCGCCCGCAGACCCGGACCGGCGTCCGGGAAGAAGGGGAACATCCAGCCGCGCCGTGGGTGGGCGCTGACCCTTCCTGCGCCACGACATCGTCGGTGTGCCACCCACGGGCCGACCCGATCGGGATCAACTCGCGTGGAACACGCCGCCAGGGCACGGTGCTATGACCCCCAAGTCGCTGTGAATTCCGTCATGAAAATGTTCGACATCAGGCGATTGGCGGAGATCGTTTAGACACAGCTCGATTGTGTGCCCAACGCTTGGCGGCGATCTGCAGATATACAGGTCAAGTACAGTGTTGGCCCCGGAGCGCCTTACAAGCGAGTGGTCGCAGGTTCGATCCCTGTCGCGCCCACGCGCTGATTCCGCATGCTTGTCGATCTTTTGATCGCCTACGGCACAGCCGTAATGCTAGCTGGGGGGACGTCCCCCCGAGCCCCCGACGGGGCGCCTCCGGCGCCTCTAGGGCCGGGAAAATCGGCCGTTTGTAGCAACCCCATTAGCCGTCCCAGGCCATGATGCCGTAGCCGTCGACGAAGGCCGCGTACTCGTCCGCGGAGTGCCAGCCGTACAGGTCGTAGTAGATCGCGGTCAGGATCAGGTCCCACTCCCGCGGGCCGACCGCGAATCCGTCGAGGTCGATCAGGACCGGGACCCCGGTGTCGTCCCGCAGCACGTTTCCGACGTTCGCGTCCCCGTGGATCGGCCCGGTGGGAAGCGTGAAACGCAGGGCCCGGTAGGCGTCATCCAAGGCGTCGACACGGCTTAGGAGAAAGCTCCGATCCGTGGGGTCAAGGTGGCCCGCGTCGTCGAGCCGCCGCCGGGAGCGGTCGAACGGCGTGAACGTTGGGAGGACGAGTCCGGGCGGAGGGGTCAGCACGTGCATCCGCCGCAGCAGTACCGCGAGTTCCCCCGTCGTCCCGTAACTGTCCCCGTCGCCCGCGGTCTGCCAGAACGTGACCACCCGACCGTCCACGATCAGCGGCTGATCTGCCTCGGCCGCCGCCTGGACCGTTGGGACATCCGAGGAGTTCAACCAGGCGGACACCGCCAGTTCCCGCCGTGCCGCATCTGCGTAGTCGGCCGAGCGTCCGATGCGAACGATCACCGGTGCCGAGGTGAGCCGGAACATGGCATGCTCGCCCAGGCGCAGCATCCGCGCGTCCACCGCGTCGAGCCCGGCAGCAGTGCAGGCCGCAGTCAGCACCGACCGTGCTTCGGCCTCCCCGAAGCCCGCGGAGTCCACACCGTTCCCGCCGTCATCTGCCACCCCAGCACGCTAGCCGAGCGCTCGCCGCGCGTACGCCGGACTGACCACCCTGAGTCGGGACCGAGACCAGTGCGCGTGGCCACGCCCGGAGAGCAAGCCGCATCGTTGCCGAAATTCTCGTTTTTGGATCAAGACCGCGCCGCGCGGCCGACTGCGCGCGGCCGCAAGCGGCCGTGCTCGCCGGGCGCGTCGCGCTCGAGACACAGCAAAAGGCCAACTACCGTTGGACGAGATTGGGGAGAGCCCGAGGGAGGCTACGAGCTCCCCCAATCCACCGAACTAGCCTGCCGCTACGGCCTGGAGAAGTCGCACCTTCATCCCGGCATCGGATGTCGGTTCCGCCAGAGCCTCAAGCACCGCGTGGCCGTATTCCTTGATTCCGCCGATCGAAAATGCCCCGGATGGAGTGATCTTTCCGGCGATACCCTCCCAGGGAGAAATCGCCTTACCATCGACTATCAGCGTCCGATCCCAGCGAACCTTAGACAACCGACTTCTGAGGTCCTCCAAGGTCAGCAAGGGAGTGGTGATCGCCCGTGGCGGGTTGGGCATAGTCTGATGCACGAGCATGCCCAGACCGGCCATTATAACGGGAGCGCTAATCACGGTGTCGTTGCGCCTATTGAATTCAGGCTGGAGCATCTCGAGGAGTGGCAGCCAGGTCGCCATGATGGCTTTTCGGACTGCATCGACGTCAACGCCGGCCAACTTATCTCCGACAGGCTTCGAGCCGAGAGCTAGGCCCGATCGTCCGAGAAGTGTTGTGACAACCGCGGAACGAAGAGCGCTGACCGTTAGCAGCTCTGGGCTGTTCTTCCCAAGCTGCCGGCCGGTCTGCATGACCCTACGTCGCAGCACCGGGGACTGGTCCTCGAGTTCACGTGCAAGTCGCGTTGCAAGGTCCGAGCTATCCATGCTGATCCCCACCGCAACGTTGGGGCGGACTCCTAGAAGGTTGAAATCGTGAAAGATTTGGCGTGCCCAATCGACGGACTTGCCGTGCGCAATCGTAACCGCTACCTTCACCTGATCCACGCTCGGCTCGCGGGAAGAAGCCCAAGCCCACGCGAGACGTTGCGTCTCGCCATCCGTGTTTACAAGGAAATCCCCCGGCCGGAGCAAAAAGCCGATTCCCTTATTGTCTGGAAGGTAGTAGAGCTCGAGAGGATCCTCGCGGAACAGCTGCATAGTTGGCGTGTCCCATAGGGTGCGCTCACCCCGGATACCTTCAAGAATATACTGGCCGTAGACGGCGACGTTCGTCCTCTTGGCATTCGTCACACTTCGCTGCACGAGCTTTCGAACTTCTGCAGCGACCCGCTTACGGCTGTCCGCCTCGAGGATCTTCGGATTCTCGAGGTCGGTTGGCTCGATGACGGCCTGCCGCAGCGCGGCGACGGTCATTACCGCCTGAAGCTTGTGGTTGTCGACCACGATGCAGGGCACGAGGCTGCCCTCGCCCCAGGGAATTTCGGTGCTCGGACGGATTTCCACTCTAGCTCTCTCCAAAACAGCTGGCGTGAGGACCTCCGCCCCAGCTAGTGTGGCGTTGCGAGCACCCCTAACTGGGGACGAAGGCCCGGCGACGTCGTCGCCGGGCCTTCACTTTGCCCTATCTCGAGGCGTTGGTCAACTGCCTCGAGGTAGAGATCCTCCTCCTCGAGGCAGATTTTTGGAGGTGTTGTGCTACTCGAGGCGCAACTACCAGGTCATCGCTATAAAACTCCAGGTCAGGGCAGCTGGGTTTGACGGCAAGCAGGATACGACGCTTCAAAGTTTGACAGCTGTTGACTATTGGCGTGAGTCGGCCCACCGGTCTCGAGTTCCGACGGGCCGCGGGCTGGCCCGTCCCGACGAACCGAGCAGCGCCCCATGCGAGCTGCCGCCGCGATCTTCTTGGGAGGTCGCTCTGTTCGGGCAGCTGTACCACTGGCCTCGGAGGCCGCACATGCTGCGTAACCCCGTCCAGATCCGCCGGACTGCCTGTAGCCAACCGTGTAGCCAAGCCGGCGGACATCCATGGACGTCTGTGCGCGATCCCAAGTGACTTTGCAAAGCAGGGATCTGCTCATGCGTCGGCAGTGACATCCAGACGTCGCGCCAAGGGGCATCCGCCGTACGGTTGCGTAGTGGATCTCGATGACGCTTTAAGCGCTTTGGTGACGCTCCGGCGAGCTTCCAACCGGGGTACCCTGCTGCCGCACCAGCCGGTGACGCTGCTGTGGGCTGTGGAGCGTGCCGCGGCAGAAGGTGTACGACTGAGTCGATGGTCGCAGGTCCGCGAGGGACTTGCGGCTGCTCTTGCGGCCGGCGGTAATGCGGATCCTCGACGGGCAGCACCGGAGTATCCCGTCGTCGCGCTACGGGACTCGCCGCTGTGGGAGATCCGCGCCAGCACTCCACCTCCACCGGCGCACAGCTCACTGAACCGCCCCGGGTCGGATGGAGGCTTGATTCTCTGAGAGGATCGAGTCATGGCACGTCCTTCCCCTTACCCCGCCGAGCTGCGGCGTCGTGCG
>NZ_JALKFY010000692.1:0-10400 GCF_023242985.1 Frankia sp. Mgl5
CGCGTCGAGGGTGTCGGCCAGCACCCGGCGCGGCTCGGCCAACTCCAGGGCCGCGCACACCTCCGCAGCGTCTCCAGTAGGAACGAGGTGGCGGGAGAACGGACCTAAGACGTTGACGCCGAGCACATCGGACCGCAGTAACCGGTGTGCCTGTCCGGTGGCCGCGACCAGCGTGGCCGTATCGTCGTACCAGCGATCCGGCGCGCCAGCGAACACAGACCACACGTACCGGTCGCAGTCCAACCAGGTCAGAGTGTCACGCCTACCATGAACCCAGTCGTCCAAGGCCTTCATCGTTCTCCCGCCGTCCTCGTCAGTCCCCCACCGTCAGCCCTGCAGCTCCGCGAGCTTGGCCTCCAGCTGCGCGATCCGCACATCCTTCGGGTTGGGCATCATCACCGGCACGATCGCGTCCGCGGGGCAGGTGTCCTCGGGGGTGCCCCGGAAGAGCACGCGGGGGTTGCGCCAAGAGCCGAAGAACGGGACGTCGGCCGGGGGTGTCTCGGTCTCCCAGTCCTTGACGAACTCCGCATACGGCTTGCCGCGCTTCAGCCGGGCGGCCCGCTCGGCGTCCTTGGCCGCCGACGTGGCCTCGGCATCGACCGCAGCGGTTTCCGGGTTGAGTACCACCTGGTAGATGTCGCGCGCGGTGCTGAGGGACACCAAGCCGTCGCGATAGTCGGCGGCCACCGCCCCAGGGTCGCGTTCGAGCACGTCACCGTAGCCACCACCGGCACCCTGGGTGAGCATGTACAGCTCGCCTCGGTCGGCGAGTTCGAACTGCAGGCCCATGTGGTGCGTCGAGTAGGTCGCCTCGGGGAACGGACGGTCGTTCATCAGTTCCTCGATGGTGTAGCGCAGCAGTTCGCGCTGGTTGTCCATCGCTTTGAAGATGTCGACGTTTTTGATCTTGCACAGCGGGTAGGTGCCGGGGCCGTAGCCACCGAAGATGCCGTGCGAGCTGGGGAACTTCGAGCCGATGCTGCACGCCATGAAGCCCCACATGGCGCTGTCCTTGGCGGTGGCGATCTGCTGGTAGCCCTGGCCGCCGCGGAACTTGCCGAAGCCCTGGTTGTCCCGCATCACCTTGTTCGGCACGATCTTGAGGATCGGGACTTCTTCCTCGATGAGCTCCTGCTCACCAATGTCGGCCATGGGCGCGAAGATCGGAGCCACCGCGTGCTCGCCGTCCCGGTTGGACCGTGCGGCCCCGCCCATGCCATTGAGGTCGGCGCACACGTTACCCACCAGCTCGCCATGCTGGTTGATGCCGCCGTAGATGAACGTGACAATCATGTTGTACCAGCCGGCGATGACGTCCGTAGAGCGTTCGCCCGCGCTGTAAAGGAGTTTCGGCACCGCCAGCTGAGCCGCAGTGAAGGAGGGGAAGAACGTCATCATGCTCTGCGCGTTCGGCGCATTCGTGGAACAGTTCAGCGCCGACCCCGGGTCGGTGAGGACGGTCATCGGCTCGAACACCGCCTGGTTCCGCGGCAGGTCCGGCCACACGAACGTAAGGAACTCCTGGGCCAGCATGCCCTTCATCGACGAAAGGATCGTGTTGTTGGCCCGGTTCAGGAACTCCGGTGACGAGCCACGGAAATCCAGGATCA
This sequence comes from Frankia sp. Mgl5, assembly GCF_023242985.1. Lineage (NCBI taxonomy): Bacteria > Bacillati > Actinomycetota > Actinomycetes > Frankiales > Frankiaceae > Frankia > Frankia sp. Mgl5. The sequence goes on from NZ_JALKFY010000692.1 coordinate 1,614, forward strand.
GCTCGTCGTCCTTCTTTGTCATCTCCAGCCTGATCTTGACCAGACAGTTCTCCCGCAGTGTTCCGTCGGCGAAGATGTTCTGCCGCACGGTGCCATCCGGCCACGTCCGGAGCCTGCGGCGGACCTCGTCAGCGGTGTCGGTCAGAGTGCGCCGCAACGTGGCGATCACCGTGTCGATACCGTATTCGGCGATCGTGTCCAGGACCCGGTCCTTCATCCGCATCGCCGCATACAGCTTCGCCTTCATGCCCTCCAGCTGCAGCTTCGGTTCGCGCACCGAGTTCTGCAGGAATGTCATGATGTCGCGGCGGAACGTGTAGTTCTCGCCCACCTTGAGCGGCGGGACCTTCAGACCTTCGTCGAACGGGGACTCCGCCGCCGAGGGCATGCCACCGGGCTCGGTGGCGCCGTTCTCCCCCTCATGAACAATGGCGCCAGTGAAGCAGATCAGCTTCCCCTCGTGGAAGACCGGGATGACGAGGCTCTGATCGGTGTTGTGGACGTTTCCGTAGCGGGAATCGTTGTGCATGAAGATGTCGCCCTCATGGATCCCGACCGTCGGCTCGTCGGCCCAGTACTTGAGGATGAACTTGACAGGGTGCTGCGTGAGCACCGAGAACAGCAGCACACCGCCCATGCTGGACAGGGCCAAGTCACCCGAGGCCGTCCACACACCCGAGATCAGGTCGCCCCACTTCGCTCCCGGCGCCGCACCCATCTGCTCGACCATGTCGAACGACTCGTTACAGGCGGTCTGCAGCTTGTGCCGCGCCAGGTTGACCACTTCGGGGTCCATGAACTGCGCCAGCGCCTGTGTCTCCCGCGGCGACTCCGGCGCGACCTTGTGGTTCTGCATGATCTCGGCGTCAGGCCCGAGGAAGAGGATGTTTTCTTCGAGGAACTTCTCGATGAGCGACTTGTCGTCAGCGCTATTGGACTGGCTCACAACCATGCACCTTCCGGTTAGACGGGTCTGGCAAGGATGGCGATCGGCTTCCCATGCCCCGCATGGGCTACGCGCAACGGACGAGACTTTTGATGAGTCCGTCTTCGTATACGCGTCAGCGTGGGCACCTACGGCAATCGGATCGCGGAGTGCTAGCCGGAGATGACCGGCTTTCCGAGCGGGAACGCTTTGCCGCCGGTCTCCGCGAACAAGATGCCGACGTACAGGTAGGTCGCCACCGCGACGACGGCGAACACGACGTAGCCGCCGGCATGGGTAAGGGCAGTACTGGTGTTGGTGGTGCCGAGCAGCAGCAGCAGCAGCGCGGCGTCAACGAGGCCGAGCAGCAGAGTGAAGATGCTGGGCAGTCGCAGGAGGCCCACGGTGAGCAGGACGACGGTGACCAGCCAGGAGATCAGCCACAGTTCGGTGGCTTTGGCCACCTGGTCCACCGGGATGTTGTACCAGTTGTGGCCGAGACCGAGGACGAAAGCGGCGTAGCTGGCGAAGAACCCGGTGAACACGGCGAACAGGCTGGCTGGCGCGCTCTGCCCGAGCGCGACCGCCCAGACCGTGGCGACCAGGAGTCCGAGGGAGGTCGCGGTCATGATGACGGGGATGGCCGCGCCGGTCGCGGCAGCCTCAATCCAGCCGGTGTCGACCAGCGCGAGCCCAACGGCCCCGGCGATGAAACTGGGGACGCCGATCACGCTCGGGTTGCCGCGCACCGGGTTGGCGGCCGGCTGGCTGGGTAAAGCCTCAACCTCGTCCGGTAAGGCACGCGAATGGGTGGAAACGGTGGCACTTTCGGTAGTCATCAGATCACTCCCCTGAACGAGGGAACCGCTTCACGGCAGGCTGCCGTGCATGCTGCGGAGATGGGCGGAGGGCCGGGCGTGCCATGACGGGGACCGCGCCGTCCCAATACCCGTGAGACAGCACCCGACCCTCCTGGTCCTGCTGGTGTAGCTTGCCGTCGTGTCCGACTGGACGGCCAGGGGTGTTCGAAGATTGCGGCAGGGAGGCCAGCGGCAGATCGCCCACGGACCAGACGAAGGCGAGCGGCTTCCCCAGCCGGCACGCCTACGCGAAACGGATGAGGGGTTTGATGATGCCGTCCCTCTTCGATTCCATCAGACTGAAGGCGCGTTCAACCTCGTCGAACCCGAACTGATGGGTCGTCATCGGCGTGGGATCCACACGGCCGGACCGTATCAGCCTGAAGATTCGGTCGAGCCGATCGCTTCCGCCTGGGCAGAGCGACGTCAGGATCTTCTTGTCCGACATGCCCAGGCCGAACGCATCCAATGGGATCTGCAATGGTTCCGGAACCTCGCCGTGGTACCCGATATTCGAGATCCGCCCGCCGGGCTTGGTCACCCGGAGGGCGGCCTCGAATGTCACCGGAGAACCGAGCGCCTCGATCGCGGCGTCCACTTCGATACCGCCGGTGAGTTCGAGGATGCGGCCCACCACATCACCCGATCCCGGATCGACGATCAGATCCGCCCCGAACCGACGGGCCAGTTCCTGCCGCTCGGGCCGTCCTTCCACGGCAATGATCAATCCTGCGCCAAGCAGCCTGCAGCCTATGGTGGCGGAAAGCCCAATCGGACCCTGAGCAAAGATCGCGACCGACTCACCGAGCCGCAGCTGCGCATTTTCCGCACCGCTGAATCCGGTGGACAGCATGTCGGTCGCATAGACGGCCTTTTCATCGGACAGGCCGTCCGGAATGACGGCGAGATTGGCGGCCGCGTCGTTGACGAGAAAATACTCCGCCATGTTGCCATCGCGTTGAGCGGTGAATTTGTATGCGCCGAGCATTCCCTGACACTGGGAACTGAAACCCCGCTGACAGGGACCACAGTGAAAGCACGGCGTGGTGGCCGCAACCGCGACTCGTTGTCCGACGCTGAATCCGGTGACGGCGGAGCCCAGTTCGTGGATCACGCCAACCGACTCGTGGCCGAGACCGCGACCTTCGGGAACGGGAATACCACCCCTGACGGTGTGCACATCAGATGTGCAGATAAGTGCCGATGTTGTCCGCACGACCGCGTCAGTGGGCCCCGCCTTCGGTAGAGGTTTCTCGATGACGCCGGCCTTGCCGAGACCGAGGAATACTAAAGCCTGCATGGTTGCAGTCATCGTCTCGAACCTCTCTTCCGACGTCTCGGTCAGATCGTCCTGGTGAGCACCGCGGAGCCGGTACGCCCGATCGTGATCTGCCACCCAGGTTCGGCGAGGTAGGTCGTGCGCGGGGTCTCCACCAAGGCGGGGCCCTCCACGACATGGCCCTCTTCAAGGCCGGCGACGTCGTAGACGGCGGTCTTGACCGCCCCGTCGATACCCGGGTAGTAGCACTCCCGCCACCGGGCGGGGCTCGGTGCGGGGCGAGGCTCGGCCTGGGAAGGCTGCATGGAGAACTTGTCATGATCGACATAGCTCACCACCCGGATGACGTTGATCCGGACACCTGCTTCGGGCGCCTGGCTGCCTTCGCCGAACCGCTGGGCGTAAAGGTTGCTGAACAGGTCCAGCAAGTCGACCACGTCCCGGTGCGAGGTGAGCCGCTCGAACGGGCACACGACACCCATCTGGGCAAGCTGGTTGCCGTAGCGAAGGTCGACCTCCACGCGCGACTGGATTGCGGCGGGATCGACGCCCTGGCGGAGCAGGTCGTCGCGGCCCTTCGCAGCGAGTTCCGCCACGGTGTCGTTGAAAACCTGATAGTCGTCCAGCAGCTGACGGGCGGTGGCATCGTAGACCATCAGGTAGAGCGAACGCTCGTGAATGTGCAACTGGTTCATGTGGCCCGCGCCCAGCGCCGAGAACACCGAGCTGAACGGGGGGATAAGCACGTGCTGAATGCCCAGCTGCGCGGCATACCCACAGGCGTGAAGCGGACCACCGCCGCCGTAGCTGAGCGCAACGAAGTGCTTCGGGTTGTAGCCCTTGACCGCGACCTCCTTGAAGATCGCATTGGCCATGTTGCTGTCCACCTTGCGCTTAATCGCCTTCGCCGCATCGACCAAGCTCAGTCCGGTGGGCTTGCAGATGTGCTCCTCGATGGCCCGCTGCGCCCGGCGCAGGCTGAGCTTGATCGTGCCGCCCGCGTAGTTGTCCGCATCGAGGTAACCCAGCACCAGGTTGGTATCCGTCGTGGTCGGGAGCCGCCCTCCACGTCCGTAGCAGGCCGGGCCAGGATCGGAGCCGGCGCTTTCCGGGCCCACCTCGATGGCACCCCACATGCGGTCGTAGCGGGCGATGGAGCCGCCGCCGGCACCGAGGGTGTGCAGGTAGGTCATCGGAGTCGACACGAGCCAACGATCGATCACCGGGTTGAAGTCGTAGAACTTCACGCCGTCGGAGGTCACCAGACCGATGTCGAAGCTGGTGCCCCCCATGTCGGTGGCGATGAGGTTGGGCTGGTCGTAGGTCTTCGACAGGTAGTTGGTGGCCTCCAGCCCGGCGACGGGTCCGGAGTGGATGGTCTGCAGCGAGGCGGTCGAGTTCAGCTGAGCCATACCCCCGGTGTTGTGCACCAGCAGCATCGGCTTGGTGTAGCCGTTACGCCGCAGCTCGATCTCCAGGGACGCCAGGCCGTGGTACATCTGGTTGTGCAGGTAGGCGTCGATGATCGACGACATGGTGCGGGTGTACTCGCCCTTGCGACCGCTGACCCGGTGCGACAGCACGATCGGGATCGCACCGAGCAGGTAGGTGGGATACTCATCGAGGACGATGCGCTCGACTTGCTTCTCGTGGGCCGGGTTAACCACCGCGTTGGTCAGCGCGACCACGAACGCCTGCGTACCCTGGTCCACCAGCCGCCGCACCTGGCTGCGGACGTCGTCGTCATCGACGGAGAGCATTACCTTGCCGGCGTAGTCGATGCGTTCCCGGATTCCTGCGATGCGGGTCACCGGAACCAGCGGCGTGGGCCGGTCCGCGGCGGGCAGGTTGGACTGCTCGGCCGCGGTCAGCCCGTCGCCGTAGCCGCGGGCCCGCATCAGCGGCACAGTCGATTCGAAGCCGGCGGTGGTGAGGATGCCGACGGCCGGCCCGCTGCGTTCGATGAGCGCGTTCGTCCCCAGGGTGGTGGCGTAGCGCACCGCGTCGACGGTCGAGAGCACCGTCTGCACATCCAGATTGATCTGCGCGCACGCCTGTGCCAGCGCCTCCATGAACCCGGAGGCCAGATGGTGGTGCGTGGTTAACGACTTTGCCTCGACGTAGGCGTCGTCGTAAACGAGAAAACAGTCGGTGAAAGTCCCGCCGATGTCAACGCTTACTTGCCGCATTCTCTAGCCCTCCACTGCACTCAGGTGACGACGCTTCAGCGCGTCGATGTCGAGTTCGATGTCGTGTGTCAGCGGATGACCAGGCGGCAGGTATTCGTTCTCCACCAGCGTTCCGCAGCCCGGGCAGTAGAATTCGACGATCCGACACCAGCCGGGGTCGGGAGCGTAGGTGAACTCGTAGCTCTCGTCTAGGATCGGCCGATGAATCTCCCGGGGGTCGCGGTTGTAGACCAGCAACCCGGTCTTGTAGTTCTCGCGGGCGTTCGCGATGTCGTGCCCGCACACCCGGCATGTCCATCGCTCGGTCACCAGATCGATCGCGAGATATTCGGTGATGTTCACCGAGGACTGCTGGTCACTCATCGCTGGGCCTCCAGGATCAGGTCGGAATTGCTGCTCACCCGGAAACCCCACCCGGGCTCGATCAAACAGGTCAGGTAGTCGCCCGTGACGAGCGCCGGCCCTTCGGCCCCCTGCCCCGGCTTCAGGCTCTCCGGACGGTAGACCGGTACCTCCTGCTCGTCGCCATCGGCGACGATGACTCGGCGCGATCCGTCCGCGGTCGCCGGCTGCACGGTGCCGTGCTGGTCGGCCACGAGCTCGAAGGTCGGCAGCGGATGCGAGGCCCGCACCACCAGCTGATCGGCCTTGCCCCCCACGGTGTCAGGAGACGTTCCGTTGGTCCACGTCTCGTCCCGCAATACTCCGTCGGAAATGAACCGGTCGCGGGTCTCGAGGATGCACGCGTCGATGGAAACGCCTTCGCCGAACATGTCACGCCGTGCCCGGATCAGCAGGTCGTCTCGTGCCGCACTCACGTCGGCGCTGGTGCCGGGCATCGGGACGCTGTACTCGTGCGCCAGCCCGCTGAAGCCGATGCCGAAGGCACTGAACACCGCCGACAGATGCGGCACGATCACCCGCGTGATCCCCGATGCCCTGGCGATTCCGGATGCGAGCACGGGGCCCGCGCCGCCGAAGGCCAGCAGCGTAACCTCCGAGAGATCTCGACCCACCGAACCGATCATCGCCTTTACCGCGGCGCCCACCTGCTCCTCGAACGCCCGCAGCACCGCGGATGCCGCGGCACGGGCGGACAACGACAGCGGGTCCCCGACATGGGTCACCAGTGCCTGCTCGGCCCGAGCCAGGTCCAGCTTCAGCTCCCCGCCCAGGTAGTTGTCCGGGTCCAGTGCGCCCGCGAGTAGCAGCGCGTCGGTCAGGGTCGCCTCGGTGCCGCCGCGAGCAAAGCACGCCGGGCCAGGCGCGGCCCCGACACTGCGCGGACCGATCTGGATCTCACCGTCGACGACCGCGACCACCGAGCTGCCGCCCAGCCCGACACTGCTCAGGTCCGGAATGGGCAGCGAGATCTGCGCCGATTCGATTCGGCCGTGCGCGTGCACCGTCAGGGCCTTGTCCACCACGACCGACACGTCGGTGGTGGTGCCGCCGACGTCCATCCCGACAAGGACGTCCGCACCGTAGAGCGAGGCGTAGGCAAGGCTGCCTTCCAGCCCACCACGCGGCCCGGAACCCCACGTCTTCAACGCGGTCGTCTTGGCGACCCGGGCCGAGTCCCCGTCGTTACGGAAGATCAGCAGCGGGCTCGCCAGTCCGTTGGACTTGCACGCCTTCTCCGCCCCGTACAGGAAGTGCTCCATCCCCGGATGCAGGTACGAGTTCAGCACCGCGGTCAGGACACGCCGCGCGTCATCGAGGTCGTGCACGAGCTCGTGCGACAGGGTGAACGGAATCGCGCCCAGCAGGTGCCTCGGGTACCGCTCCAGCAGCAGGTTCTTGATCGCCTGCTCCGCTTCCGCGGTCCCCAGGGCGATCACGATCCGTGCGACGCTCGTCGCCAGAAGCTTGTTGATCGCGGTCGTGAACTCGTCCAGGTCCACCGACCCGTCGGCACCCACCGCGATCCCGACCGGGGTGTGCGGCACCAATGCCCGCCACAGCGAGGCGTCGACCAGGTTTACAACTCCATAGACATCCTCCTCCGCGCCGCTGTCGACTAGCAACCCGACCGGAGCGCCCTTCCGCTCGACCACAGCATTCGTGCCCGACGTCGTCGAGTAGCGGAGGTACTCCGTCTCGCGCAACAGGCGAGTCGTGTCCTCCTCGCCATACAGACGGTCGGACACGATCCGTAGTCCATCGACAAAACACTGCGTTAAATCGTGCGGCGTCGTCGGGGTCTTCGAATGCACGACGCGTTCACCGTCCGTCACACACACGTCGGTGAACGTGCCACCGTTGTCGATATTGACAAGGATTCCCATGGGCCCTCCGCCGGCTTGTTGTATGAACTCGGTCACAAGATTCCAGGCATCGAAGGGTGGTTTCACCACTCTTACGGGTGGCTCGCAGAAGGAAATCGGGTGGTCGAGCGCTCTACCCGAGGCCACGGGGCGGCGTCCACCAATGTAGTTCACGCCTAGTGACTATCTGATGACTCGCCAGGCAAGGTTCTCGTAGCGCGAATCCGGAACTATTGGGCTCGACGGTGAAGGCGATCACCGATCGATCACCCTGCGCCGATTGGGTGGCGGTGTTGGGGGCCCTCGATGTCTCGGCCGTGGGCGTAGAGAGGTTCGTGCCCGTGCCGAACCCCGCAGGCAAAGGTCCCCAACGTGCCGGGGCGAGGAGACTACGGCGTCGATCGTGGCCGCGTGGCATGTGGGGAGCGCCCGGCGACCGGAACGGCTGATGCTGTAACTATCCTGCCACTCATGGTAGCGACGGCCTCCACCACCCGATTTCCGGGATACTGGCCACCCGAAAGGGTGGTGCGACCACCCATGCCTGCTGTCAAACTTGTGACCCACATCATCCGTCATGGTGGTTGGGATTCGCTTCCTCCTCCCGCAAGCAAGAGAGGCTTAGGTGAGAATAGACGACAAAGATCAATTTTGCGTTCATGGCAAGGTACCGATCAGCGCATCCGGGGGAGGAATAAACATGCCCATTCAGCACCGAAACCTCCCAGCTTCAGCGCTCCCTTCTTGGCCTTCACGTATCAACCAGACCCAGCGCGAGCGGTCGACTGCGCCGACGGCCATTTTCGGCGCGGTCGCTTCGATAGCGGAAACGTCAGGCATGAGGGCCGCCGGTAGCTACTCCGTCCCCCAAGCGCTACGAGGGGCCGTCTTTGCTGCTAGGATGAGCCGGTTCATTTCGCCTTCACATCTGGTCGAACTCCTTGGATCATTTTCCCCTCCCATCGATCCGGAGTCACTGGAGTGGCGCGCCCTCAAGGCTGCCCTCGACACCTATGACCACGCCACATATACCTGCATTGATCTCGAACTGGCTCGTGCTGCGGTCAATGTAGCCGCCAACGCGGTCATCGGCTGCTCACGGGCCTCTGCTGCGTCTGAATACCGCAGTGCCGATGGATACTGACTGGAATGCGTCTCGACCGCAGAAAGAAAGACGACCATGGCAGTCGGCTAGTGCGCTGACCGTGATCCTTTCCGGTGGTCAGGCGGCATGTGATCGTGGGCGTCCCCAGCGTTGCTGGCGTTC
>NZ_JALKFY010000693.1:0-9911 GCF_023242985.1 Frankia sp. Mgl5
GAGCGCGGCCTGCCCGCCGGCAAGGTCCGTGACCTCGTCAACGAGAACACCACCGGCCGGGCCCTGGGCTTCATCGGAGAACCGAGCGTCAACGTCCTCGAGCTGAACCTCGACCTCGACCGCGCCACCGCGGCACCCCGAGCCGGCTGAGATCCTGGGCATGGGGGATGCGCCGGGAGGAGCGCGCCGGCACTGACAGGAGCGGGCTGATGGGCAACGGACCTGACCCACATCACGGTGGCCGCGTGCTGTTCGTCGAGGACGAACCGCAGCTGCTACGCGCGATGCGGATCACCCTGCACGCCAAGGGATACGAGGTCCGCACGGCGGTCGACGGCGGGCACGCCCTGACCGAGGCCGCCGCGCACCCGCCCGACATCGTCGTCCTCGACCTGGGCCTGCCCGACATGGACGGCATCGACGTCATCCGCGGCCTGCGCGAGTGGACCAGTGTCCCGATCATCGTCCTGTCCGGCCGCACCTCCGGACACGACAAGATCGCCTCCCTGGACGCCGGTGCCGACGACTACATCACCAAACCGTTCTCCGTCGAGGAACTCCTCGCCCGACTACGCGCCGTCACCCGGCGAGGCGGCGCCGTCCGCACGGGCCCGGTCGCCGAGGTGGGCAACTACCGCGTCGACTTCATGGCCAAGTCGGTCACCTCCCGAGACGGTGGTCACGAACCCGTTCATCTGACGCCGACCGAGTGGCGGCTGCTCGAAGCCCTCCTGCGCAACCCGGGCATGCTCGTCAGCAGCCGGGCTCTGGTCAGCCAGGTCTGGGGGAAGGCCTACGCGGACGACACCTCGTCCCTACGTCTGTACATCAACCGGCTGCGCCGCAAGCTCGAACCGGACCCCACCCGCCCGCGCCACCTCACCACCGAACCAGGGATGGGCTACCGCTACCAGCCATAGGGGCAGACGGGCCGGTGGCGTCCTCGCCGCCGGCCCATCTCCTACCCTCCCGAGAGCGCCCGACTGTTTTGTCCTTTCCGTCTTCCCGCCCGCCGTTCTGCTGTTTCGGCGGGCGGGGATGAGGCGTGCCATCAAGAAGTCGATGTTAGAAGCCCGTTGAAAATTGCCGTGTTGGTGTGAGAGTTCTGTTAGAAGCCCTTTCCTTCTCCTCGCCGCGGGCAGTCCAATGGTGCCCACGAAGCAGATAGCCCGAACGGAAGGGGCATGTCATGACCTTGGGTGATCTGATCCCCAGTATGCGGGCCTCGTTGCGGTCGCGCCTGACGCCAGGCATGTGGCCGGACGGGGCCGAACTCGACAGCCGCGGCGAGCTGAGCGTCGCCGGGGTCGCCCTGTCCGAGGCGGCCGCACGGTTCGGAACCCCCGCCTACGTCCTCGACGAGTCGACGTTTCGCCGGGCCTGCCGGCGGTACCGAGCGACGCTGCCGGGCGCGGAGATCTGCTACGCGGGCAAGGCTCTACTCACCCGGGCCGTCGCGTTCTGGGCGGCCCAGGAGGGGCTGTCACTCGACGTGTGCTCGGCCGGGGAGATCGCCTCGCCCGCTCCGCCGGCTTCCTCCTGCACGGCAACGCGAAGACACCAGAGGATCTCAAGGCGGCGCTGGCGTACCGGGTCGGCCGGGTGGTGGTCGACTCCTTCGACGAGATCGACCAGCTCGGGATGCTCGGCAACGGCCAGAAGGTGCTCGTCCGGGTGACCCCCGGTGTCGACGGCCACACCCACCGGGCCCTCACCACCGGAGTCGGGGACCAGAAGTTCGGCTTCTCCCTCGCCGGCGGTGCCGCTGCCGAGGCGGCGTGCCGGGTGCTCGCGCAGCCGGGCCTGCGTCTGGTCGGACTGCACTGCCACCTCGGATCACAGCTCACCCGCGTCGGGCCTCTGGAGGAGGCGGCCCGGCGCATGGTCGGCCTGCTGGCCGATCTGCGTGACGCCGAAGGTGTGATTCTCTCCGAGCTGAATCTGGGCGGCGGTCACGCTGTCCGTTATGTCGAGGCCGATGACGAGTTCGACCTCGCCGGGTATCACGACCGGCTGACCGGTGCGCTGTCGTACGAATGCGAGAAGCGCGGGCTGCCCATACCGGTAGTCACCGTCGAGCCCGGCCGTGCCCTGGTCGCCCGCGCCGGAATCACGCTGTACCGCGCTGTCACCGTCAAACACGTTCCCGGGGGGCGCACGTTCGTCGCCGTCGACGGCGGAATGAGCGACAACCCCCGACCCGCTCTCTACGACTCCCAATACACCGTGGAGCTGATCGGACGGCCACGCCAGGCGCCCGCCCGGACCATGACGGTCGTCGGACGGCACTGCGAGTCCGGCGACGTGCTCGCCCGCGACGTGCCGCTGCCGGCGGACGTGGCGGCGGGGGACCTGCTCGCCGTCGCCTGCACCGGCGCGTACCACCACAGCCTCGCCTCCACCTACAACCTTGGTCGGCCGCCCGCCCGTGGTCGCGGTGGTCGACGGCGAGGCCCGTCTGCTCGTGCGGCGGGAGACCGAGGAGGACCTCCTTGCTCGAGACGTCGGCTGGTAGCGGCACCGGGCCGCGTCGCGCCGGCTCCCGCCGCGGCGGCCCGCGCCTATCCGGCGGCGCCCGCCATGGCCGGGCCGGCGATCTGGCCCACCGCCACGGACGCCTTCTCCCGCCTCTCACCACCACAGGCCTCACGGAAGGACCAGGCTCATGACCGGCTGGCCCCACCGCCGCGGCCCGCGCCGCCATGACGCTGTGCGAGAAGTACCCACCGCCCGCCAGGAACCCGTCATCGGGGCGGAGTCAGCCGACCACGGGCCGACACTCTCGGACGTCATCCACGACCTCACCGACCGCGGCTGGCCGATCGAACGGATCGCGGACGCGCTGAACACCACGCAGTCCCGTGTCAGGTCGCTCCTCGCCAGTTCACAGACCCAGCCGGCCAGTGTCCCCGACGACCAGGGGAAGTGATCACCATGGGATGCCGGCAGACCTCCGTCGCCTGGCTGCCCTACCCCGACGACCATCCGGCCTCCGCCGGGGGATCCACGACTCACCACGGTTCCGCCGCTCCTGGTGCTACTGTCTCCACGCGGTTGGTCATGGTTGTCCGAGGCTCCGGCAACAGCCCGCAGTGTCCAGTCGGCCCGTGCGGTGCCAGGGACCCACGCTGCCCGGCTGACCTCGCCGCCCCACTCGCCTTCCTGGCCCCACTGATCATCTGCGGCGTACTGGTTCCCCTGGAGCAGCTGATTCCCCTGAATCTGGAGATCGCGCTCCTCGCACTGGCTGTCGCGGTCGTTGCATGGACTGCCCGACCTGCTGCTGGTCCACTCGCCGTCGTCTCGTCCTGCCTGTGCCTCAACGGCATCAGGCTCAACGACCGTGGCGTCCTCCTACCGCACCCGGCGATCGACTTCCCTGTCCTGCTCGCGTTGACTGCCGTCTGGCTGACCGTCTGGGCGGTGCGGGAGACATCCCTGCGAACAGGCCTGCACCATAGTCATAGCTGGTTGGGCCTGGATACCGGACCTGGCCGCGCTGAGCCGATCAGGCCCTTTCGTGGGGTGGAAGAACTGGAATAGTAGTGTCGACCTGGAACTCTTAAGTGGTTCGTCCGTATCTGTCGCGCAGACTCCGGATCCCAGACTATGCCAATCAAGACTTTCAAGGGGCGACCAACCGGTCCACCCGAAAAGCCCCGGGAACAATCCTGATCGCTGCGGCGTGGCTGCCCTGATATCCGAGTCTCACCGAGACATCGGACCGTCGTGGCGCAGGACCGCAACCTCGCGCCGCAGCGCCGGCATCTCGATTTTCCTGGACGCCAGCGAACGGCCGGGCCGAACCAATCCGTGACCGCGACCGAAGATCAGACCGGACATGCGCGGATACGGCTGACTACCATGCCGGCGATAGTCCCGTCGCGGGGCAAATCGGAAACCAGGCCGAATTCTGGCACCGTACCTTCGCCGCGCAGAGGAGCGCATCAAGATGAGAACCGCACAAATTACACCTCTGAACTGGCTAACCGCTCGAAATCTGTGCGAACTGGGCGAGCTGACCGCGCGCTGGCTCGAGGGCACTATCGCCGCAGGGCCAGCCTATGGCGGGACGCTGGACGAGGAGACCCGGACGATCGCCCCCGAGCTGGCCGCGACCAACCGCCGCGGACTCGTCACCCTGACTTTTCAGCCCGGTCGGCTCACCGCGGACGGGTGTGGCCAGCGCGCGTTTGTTGAGGGGTTCGCGGACGGAGCCGGCGCGCGGACGATCAGCCGCGCGCTGCTGGGCACGGACATCGTGCTGATCGTTAACCCACCGGCGTGGTCGGTGACCCGTGGGAGCATCCGGCCGCAGAGGTCGGTGGACATCGCAGTCAAGATTAACGTTGGCGGGCCGGTCGCCTCGGCCGGGCACTACCACACACGTGCAGACATCAGATATCTCTATGGCACCTGTGGTGGGTGCAACCGCCGCGCCGTGGCGAGCCTGGGCCGCGCCTATCAGATCACGGCCATCGATCCCGTGTGGGGGCGTCAGGACTATCTGTGGGATGCACTGGCACTGATCGGTCGGGACCCGTTCCAAGGCAGCGACTGCTGATGATCGCGCCGGAACAGGCCTGTCTCCAAACTGGGAGGGGTGAATCCTCCCGGAGTCTCTGGAGTCCGGACATTCTGGGTTCCTCTGTTTTTGTCAAGCGGCCGATGCTGGCGTCGTAGAGTCGGTGTCGGCGGGTCCGGGAAGTGACTTGTCCGAAGGGCTGGTGTTCGGGGTTGGGTCAGCCGCGCTGGATGTAGTAGTCGCCCCCGAGTTTTCTCCCGGGCCCATCTGTGGGCGTCGCTAGTCGGTGATCGTGAGTCGGCAGGGGTGGTCGCCAGGCACCTCACCCAGTCGCGGGCCCGACATTGCCCTAATGAGGGGATCGGCCGGAATACGCCGCAGCTCGGCCAGGCGGTCAACGGTGTGCTCGCCGACGGGCAGTCCGGCCATGTATGTCACACTCATCGCGACGCGGGGCTCCCCTGGGGTTGATCTTTGGTCGGAGAAGCCTTCATACCGGGGCCCCGCGTTACCTCTTCTCCCGCCCCCTCGTGCCGCACCCGCCCACCACACCCCGCGATGGTTACAGAAAGTGGCGGATCGTTGCGCGGAAAGGCTCACTGGGCTGGCACGATCCGCTCGGAGTGGGCTTCCCCCGCACCGCGGTACGCGGCCACCGGAACCGGCGATCGCTGTTAGCGGCGTGTTAGAAACGGCCGGGTTCCCGTTAGCATCCTGTTAGTGATCGCCAACTGTGCGGTCTGGCGCGGTTGACTGCGGTGGTAGCCATCGAGTTGTCGACGCGGGGTGATCATTGTGGCCGACGAAGAGCGGGGGGTCGCGGGGTTCTGGCTGCCCTATCCCGATGATCGGCCGGCGGAATCGGAGTCAGCCGCCCGGATTGACCTGGCTGATGCGGGACGGGACGGTGATCCGCGGTGTCCGTCCGGGCTGGCCGCCGCATTTGCGTACTTCGGTCCGTTGATCGTGGGCGGGGTGCTGGTGCCGTTCGGTGCGGCGGTGCCGCTGGCGGCGGAGGTGGCGGTGTTCGCGATGGTGGTGGCGGCGGTCGGGTGGATGGCCCGAGCCGGAGCGGGCCTGGTGGCCGTCGTGTCGTCGTGGCTGTGCGTCAACGGGTTCCGGGAGAACACCGCCGGCGTGCTGTCGTTGCATCCACGCGTCGACGTGCCGGTCGTGGCGGTACTCGCGACGGTGTGGCTGGTCACCTGGTCGGCGCGGCTGCTGTCGCTGCGGCGGGTCGCCGCCCCATCCGTCCTGCACGCCGGCCGGTCATCGCTCGGTATTGGGGCGACGGGTCCTTTTCCCCGGCCGCGGCCGGGGACCGGCCGGATCTGAGCTGGACTGGACTGGGCGGTGCGCGTAGCGGCGCCAGGCCGTCGCGGGATGAATCCGGGCTATGACTCGCCGTGGTGCTGGCGCCGATGCCGGGCTGGCTTCGTAAGTGGGAACGTTCTCGGTGACATAGCCACCGGGCCGGTGGTCGAGCTTGGCCGGTAGGGATCGACCTCGCGAAAAGGCTGATCAGCCTGCGGAATCACCCCGGCGATCCGACCTCATCCCCCACGATCGGCGAGGAGGATTGGCCTGCTGGCCTGCGGCTCACGCCGACGGAGTGGTGGTTGTTGGAGGCGCTGGTCCGCCATCCCGGCAAACTGGTCAGCCACCACCAACTGATCAGCCGGGTCTGGGGGCCCGGATACGCCGAGGACAGCTCGTCGCTGCGCCTCTACATCAATAAGCTGCGCCGCGAGCTCGAGGCGGCATCGGATACCGATATCTGAGAGCGCCGGTCCTGGACAGTGAGCACCCGCGTCCCACAAGGGCGGCGAGCCGGGACTCCACCTAGCCCGGCTCACTCCTCCCCGCCGTCGTCATCGTCAAGTTCGACCGCGTCCGGGTCGCGCAGCGGCCGCCTGCACCGAACCACCCATTCGTGGTGCACTACGCAGCATCCTTCCCGTGGAAACGAC
Source organism: Frankia sp. Mgl5 (assembly GCF_023242985.1). Lineage (NCBI taxonomy): Bacteria > Bacillati > Actinomycetota > Actinomycetes > Frankiales > Frankiaceae > Frankia > Frankia sp. Mgl5. The sequence goes on from NZ_JALKFY010000693.1 coordinate 6,496, forward strand.
CGAGACCAGGCCGGCGGACCCAGGTGCCTGGCAACCCTGACCGCCGAGGTCGTCCTGCTTCCGCCGGCTTCGGGGACCACCCACCCGAGGCATCAGTCCGTGGTGAGCCGACCGCCCCACGACGTCGACTGATCCACCGGTAGCCGGGCCGTGAGGATGGCTACCACCGCAGCGACGTCGCCTGCCTGACCGAGCAGCCGCTCACCCGGCCCACATCCGGCCCGTGAAGTACGGCGCGACAATCATCAGGAGAATCACGTAGGGGCCGCGACTGCGGCGAGTGCCGCCGTAACCAGTGTCCCGATGGATGCCGCGAGGCCGAACTCCCCCGCATCGCGACCGGGTAGAAAATGCCAACGGCGGCGGCTCCCCGTGCCCGGACGAGAGGACAGGCTTTTGACGGGAAGGCGTCGGTTTCTCACGGGCCATTAGCCCACAGCAATACTTATATGCTGCCGTATCGCACTTGCCGCCGTGGAGATCGACGAGGCGGGTAGGCCAGTGCCAGGACGGCGGCTGTCTTGGGCTGCAGTGTCCGGGGTTGGTCCAGGCTGAGGGCCAGTATGGTCGTGCGCTCACGGTTCTTGATCAAGGCTCCTGATCAAGAGGTGCACCGGTAGCGTCGGATCGCCGCGGTGGTCGTGCCATCGGCTGGTAACGAGGAGGTCTGATCCGTGATGGTTGGCCATGCTGAGCGCGGGGACGGGATCTCAGATGGCTGGTGACCTGACCAAGCGGCTGCTGGTGGGCCGGCCGATGCGTTCCGACCGGCTGCAGGAGACCGAGCTGCCCAAGTGGCTGGCGCTGCCGGTGTTCTGCAGCGACCCGCTGTCGTCGGTGGCGTATGCGACCGAGGCGATCCTGGTGGCGCTGTCCGTCGGCGGGCTGGCTTTCTACCACACCGCCCCGTACATTGCCGCAGCCGTGGCCGTGCTGCTGGTCGTGGTGGTGCTGTCGTACCGGCAGACGGTGTATGCCTACCCAAACGGCGGTGGCGCGTACGTGGTCGCCTCGGAGAACCTGGGCCGGACAGCCGGGCTGGCCGCCGCAAGCGCGCTCCTCGTCGACTACGTGCTGACCGTGTCGGTGTCGGTTGCCGCCGGCGTCAGCAACATCACGTCCGCGGCTCCGCGGCTGGCGCCCGACGCCCTGCCGATCTCACTCGGGTTTGTCGCGCTGTTGATGCTGATGAACCTGCGCGGGGTGCGCGAGTCCGGGCAGGTGTTCGCGATCCCTACCTACGGGTTCGTGTTCGGCGTCTACGTGATGTTCGCCTGGGCGGCGTACAAGGGACTGGCCGGACATCCGCTGCGGGCCGAGAGCGCCGACTACACCATCAGGTCCACCGGGCACACCGCGGGCATCCTCGCGGTGTTGCTGATCCTGCGGGCCTTCGCCAATGGCTGTACCGCACTCACCGGCGTCGAGGCGATCAGCAACGGGGTACCGGCATTCCGCCGTCCCAAGAGCCGCAACGCCGCACAGACGCTGACGGGGATGGCGTTCCTCGCGGTCACGATGTTCGTCGGCATCACCGTGCTCGCGCTGGTCAGCCACGTGCACATGGCGGAGAGCAGCTCGCAGTACGTCGGCCTGCCGGCCGACGCGGACGTGCCCACCGCGATCTCTCAGGTGAGTGAGGCGGTGTTCGGGAAGACGTTCTTCTTCTACTGGAACACCGTGTTCACCGCCGGCATCCTCATCCTCGCCGCGAACACCGCCTACAACGGGTTCCCCGCGTTGGCTTCGATCCTGGCCCGCGACCGGTTCCTGCCCCGCCAGCTGTACAACCGTGGCGACAAGCTGGTGTTCAGCAACGGCATCGTGCTGCTGTCTCTGGCCGCCGCGCTGCTGCTGATCGCGTTCGACGCGGACACCAACAAGTTGATCCACCTCTACATCATCGGCGTGTTCGTCTCCTTCACCCTCAGCCAGGCCGGCATGGTGCGGCACTGGCAGAAGGAGCTGGCCGCGTCGGCCGTCGCGGTGGGAGCGGACCCGCTGGCGCGCCGGCGGGTCCGGCGCTCCCAACTCATCAACACGGTCGGCGCGAGCGTCACCGGCCTCGTGCTGATCATCGTGCTGGCCACCAAGTTCCTGCAAGGGGCCTACATCGTCGTCATCGCGATGCCGCTGTTGTTCCTGATGATGCGCGGCATCCGGCGGCACTATGACCGGATCGCCGAGCAACTCGCCCCACCCGACGCCGTCAAACTCACCCGGCCCAGCCGTAACCACGTGATCGTGCTCGTCTCCCGGCTGCACCTGCCCACCGTGCGGGCGCTGTCGTACGCCCGCGCGCTGAACCCGAACGTACTGGAGGCGGTGACCGTCGCCGTCACTGCCGAGGAGGCCCAGTCCTTGCTGGACGAATGGGAAAGCCACGGCGTGGACGTGCCACTGCGGGTGCTCGACTCGCCGTTCCGCGAGATCACCCGCCCGGTCCTCGACTACGTCCGCTCCGTGCACCGCTCCAGCCCCCGCGACGTCGTCACGGTCGTCATCCCGGAATACGTGGCGACCCGCTGGTGGCAGCTCATCCTGCACAACCAGAGCGCCCTGCGGATCAAGGCCCGGCTACTGTTCCAACCCGGGGTCGCCGTCACCAGCGTCCCCTGGCTGATCGACACACCGCCAGGCGTCACCGAGCCTCCGAAGGCCGCCAGCACCAGAACCCCGTGACCGTCTCCGGCGGAACCCCGACAGCATGCGGTGTGCCAGAACTGGGAGTGTCCGACCTTCGGCTCTGGTGCACAGTCGGTGGTGACTGTGTGTTATCCAGCGCAGCGCGGTGGCTGGGGTGACGAAGAATGAACCCCAGCGAGCCCGCGGTAACAGCCGGGACAGGGCTGCGAGGATCACCCGATCTGCCGGTTCCAGGGTTGGACGGTTCACCTGCCGGCGCAGCACCGCCACCTGATGTTGCAGGAGGAGAAGCTCGACGTCCTTCGCAATGTCCCCGCGCGAGCAACATCAGTCCCAGAGCGTTGCGTGTCAGGGCGTAGAGCAGGGACCACACCATGACGATCCAGACTGCCCGACACGGACCCCGTCTCGCAGGCAAACACGCAGGTCACCGCCCAAATCGGGATTCGGGAGCCCCACAGCCCAGAACGCCAGACCTCGCCTACGCAACAGCCCCCTATTTCCCCATCGGCATGACCGTCACTGAAAGCGACTGATCCTGGCCCTCCAGTCAGCGTCATAGCCGCAGGCATCCGGCGCCGTTCTGTCACCGGGCGATCGCCGCGGGGGAGCGGTGCTCGGATCGTGGCATGTGCGTGCGGTTCCGTTGGCTGGAGTCGGTGCACACGCAGGGTTCCTGGATCTCATCGAGTTGCCCAGAAAGGTCTCCTGCGGGCACTGGCTTGACCTTGACCCTGCGTCAGGCTTCCAGCATGGCGGCATGACCGCTA